>JBFMDV010000026.1:0-123578 GCA_040753875.1 Candidatus Zixiibacteriota bacterium
GTGTCAGGTCCTGCCCTCCGCCGACAGGCGAAGGGTGTGACCTGACACGAGATAGGTCGGGTTCCGAGTCCGTTTCGGACGAGAAACCCGACACCACGGTATAATTCTTGTTGAATGTGCCGTCAGGCGTCCCTGCCTGACGGCATACAGAGTGCGGTTGCGATTCGTTTCCCGTTGTGTCAGGTCCTGCCCTCCGCCGACAGGCGAAGGGTGTGACCTGACACGAGATAGGTCGGGTTCCGAGTCCGTTTCGGACGAGAAACCCGACATGAGTTGGTCTCGCTGGGTGCCCCACAGCCGTCGGCCTGAGCGAAGTCGAAGGCTTGCCGTGGGGTTGTTTCAATTCGACGCGTGAGAGTCGTCTCTCAATGATGCAGACGCACGCCAAAGTGTGCGCCACCCAGCCGCTGTCCCCTGCCGTCGGTTCGAGCGAAGTCGAGAACCGCGTAGCAGCCGTAGATCGGTTTCCAAACTCGCTTCGACCCAGAAACCCGATTGCGCAAGATCACACTTCCGTCACCAGCACGCCCGCCAGCACAATCGCGCCACCGACAAGGAACGATACGCCCGGTATTTCGCCGAGGAACACCAACGCAACCAGCGTGGCAATAATCGGCTGGATATTCTGGAACACCGCCAGCCGCGATGCCTCCATGAAATTCAGGAACCAGTACCACAGGATATACGATATCACTGAGCTGCCAATCGCCATATACACTATCGAAAGCCAGGCAGCTCCGGTGGCGTGCGAATAATCGTATTGCAGCGCTCGGTAAAGCCCGAACGGAAAATAGATGACTGTTCCGGAAGCAAGCGCGTACGCGGTCACCCGAAGCGTCCCGTATTTTTCCACCAGCGGCTTGCCGTAGATCGTATACGCTGCCCAGGCCCAGACCGAAACTAAGATTATCAAATCCCCGGTCAGATACTCCGCCCCGACCTTGATTGCACCACCCGTGACGATGATGAAAGCGCCAACAAGGGCAACCGCGATCCCGACTCCCCGTCGCCAATTCAGTTTCTCTTTCAGCACCACGATCGCCAGCAGGAACACCCATATTGGCGTGGTGGCGAACAATATCGAACCATGCCCTGCCGCAGTGAGTGACTGACCCCACAGATACATGGTCTGGTTGAACGGAATGATGATTGCACCCAGCCCGACGATCTTCCAGTAGTCTCGTTTCTCAATCGGCCGACCGCCGTTTTTGAACCGTGTGAGCAGAAGCAGGATCAGCGCCGCGAGTACGAACCGGAAAAATGCAAAGGTGAACGGCTCAATGACCGCCAGACCATATTTCGAGATGGGAAAACAAAGGGCTCCCATAGTTTGCTGAAGGAGTATGAACGGCAACAGAAACCCGATGCCGTGAATTGGTTTGGCTGTGTTAGTCTCCCCCGCTACCATGGTGGTGACGACGTTATCTGAAGGAAATTGGTCGGACATAGTCTGGTGCAACAAGGAAAGGGAGCAAAGGGTTCTTGGCAAGTGTCGCGGTTGTCCGAAGCCAGGTCGCACGAGACCCGACAGAACAGGTAATTTGTCATTCCCGCGCACGCGGGAATCCAGCCGTTGCCCTATGTCTGGACTCCCGTTTACACGGGAGTGACACTGATCAAACATTGCACCATCAAGAGCATAATTGGGTTCGTTTTTTGGTCTCCTAAGGGCTAAGTGGTTGTCGTCCAACAACCGATTTTGGTTCGTTTTGTCATTTTTATTATGTTCAGCAGGCGTAGGGCAAAACCCCCTTGTGGTTCTGCCATTATGCCATTACATCGACGGCGGATCCAGAAGTGACTCCGCGCTACGGCAGCTGGACCGGCAGTTCACACCCGCCCTCGACTGCAACGGCAGTGATGAGAATGCAAGAGTTGTTTCGTCTCGGGCAGTCAAGAACTGCCGGAACGGGCGAACTATCGGTCGCCACGTGACTTGGAGCATGTCACAAAGCACTTGGCATGATCGCAGGTCGTGCGAAGTTCTGCCAGGTCTTGCGGACCGCTCTTGAACACATGTAAGCACTGATCTGTCACGCGGTTCACGACTGCCTGAGAAGGGGATTCGACGCTTGCGGTCCGTGTGACCTGGCAGTATTCTGCCGGTGATGGGACTCCGCTTTCCCGAACAGAAGAACGCCGGTTGCTTTTTCATTACCACAGTTTTCCGGGATCATCAGCCGTACGGGTCTCTCGTGGGTGTATACGAGTTTCTTGCCGAGTCACTTCGGTTCTGTTCCAGAAAATACCATGCGATGATCTCTGGTTACGTGTTCATGCCCAGCCACGTTCACCTACTGCTGTTCATTGATGGCAAACATCTTGGAGATTACATGCGCGATTTCAAGAAATTCATCTCGCAGAAAACCATCAAGGATCTCGGAGTGTCAGATTCACAGATATGGATGCCAAGGTATGACCGTGTGGTAATATATACGGAGCGAGTGTTCCTTCAGAAACTCGGATATATCCACAGCAACCCTGTTAAGGCGACATTGGCTGAAACGCCCGAGCAGTGGAAGTGGTCGAGTGCAGCAACTTACGCAGGATTGGAATCGGGGTCGATAGACATTTGGAAAGACTGGTCCGACTGAGAGACAGGAGGGTAGTGACCGGCAGTTCACTCTCACCCTCGACGAAGCTGTGTCCAGCAACTCGTGAACGTACTCCACGTCTCGGGCGAGCAAGAACTGCCGGAACAGGCGGGCGGTAGATCGAAAGTAGAAAGCCGTAGGGTGACGCAACTCCCGAACTTTTGACTTGCAGGATTGTTACATCAGTCCGATACTGGCGCGTCGGGCCGTGAAGGCCCGTTGTCGTAAGGAGTACGATTGCATGCCGACTTACCAATATCGCTGCCCAACCTGCGGGCATGAGTTCGAAGAGTTCCAGGCCATCAGCGACGAGGCAATCAGCGTCTGCCCTGCATGCCAGGGAAAAACCCATCGCGTGATAACAGGCGGTGTCGGGTTGATATTCAAGGGGACCGGGTTCTATATCACCGACTACAAAAAGAAAAGCGGCGGTGACGGCAGCGGCAAAGAGAGAACGGAAACGAAATCCGAGAAAACGGCCGCCAGATCCGAGAGTTCAGCGACGAAATCCGAGAGTTCATCATCGAGATCCGAGAGTTCATCCGCGAAGAGTGAGACTGGCTCTTCGAAGTTACCCGACAGCAAAGCAAAGCCGGCGGCGCCATCCAAAGATTGAGGCATCGATTGGAGCGGCAATATGGCGACCAGAACAACAAGTGTTGACTTCGAGCCGCTCCGAAACCGCCTTTCCTCCCCCACTCTTCTTCAAACTGACCTGACCGGTCTCGACAAGTACCTCAAAGACGCTACCGAATACGCGGGTCAGCCAACGGCCGTGCTGTTTGCAGAGAATACCGATGACGTAGTGGAGGCGGTTCGGTTCTGCCGAGGGCAGCACATAGCCATCGTGCCGAGGGGTGCGGGGACAGGGCTGTCGGGGGGCTGCGTGCCATCAAGTAACGCTTTAGTATTGTCAACGGAACGCATTAGACACCTTGAGATTAGAGAAGTCGAGTCGGTCGCGCATTGTGGGCCGGGGCTGATCACAAAAGAGCTACAGGATGCGGTGGCCAAGGTCGGTCTGGCGTATCCGCCGGACCCGGCATCGCTCGCGGAATCGACCATTGGCGGAAATGTCGCGGAGAACGCCGGGGGACTTCGGTGCAAAAGGTTTGGGGTGACCAAGGACTACGTAGTCGGGCTTGCGGCGGTGCTGGCGGACGGGAGCGTTCTGAAGACCGGTGCGTTCGGACAACGGGGCGGGTTCGGGGTCGGCGACCTTCTGATAGCTTCGGAGGGGACGCTGGGGATTATCACCGATATCGCTGTCCGGTTGGTTCCACTTACTTCCAGAGGTACGACTATCCTTGCCGCATTTGATTCGCCCGCTGACGCCGGGCGGACGGTGGCGGAGATAACGGCATCAGGCTTGATCCTGAACGTGCTGGAGTTCCTCGATGGGGACGCAGTAGATTGCTCGAACGAGTATGAGAAGACCGAGGGGCTGGAACGAGTGGGGGCATTGCTTCTGATAGAGACAACCGACGAAGACAGGGAGAAACAAACGTGTGTCATCCGACAGATCTGTGAGAAGAACAGGTGCAGCAGCCTTCGCTTGGAGCCGGATGTAGACAAGGCCGAAGCGCTCTGGAAGGTTCGGCGGAATCTGTCGAAGGCGGTCCGTGATAAGGCGAAAGCCTATATCTCCGAAGACGTTGCCGTGCCCAACACGCGGTTTGCCGAGCTCGTATCGTTTGTTGCAGAGATGCGTCGGACGAGCCGGATACGGGTCAATTCGTTCGGGCATGCCGGCGACGGCAACCTTCACGTCTATTTCGTCTCAAATAGCGGGTCGGTGGCGGAGCAACAGGAAATAAAGGCTGGTGTCACGCGTCTCATGCACAAAACGCTCGAACTCGGTGGGACACTTACGGGTGAGCATGGGATAGGCTTGGCCAAACGGGAGTACTTGGCGCTTGAGTTTGACCACCCGACGCTCGATTTGATGCATCGTGTCAAAGCGGTTTTCGATCCTGAACGGATCCTCAATCCCGACAAGATTTTCCCAACGCACGAAAAATAGTCCGTTTTGTCCGTGGTAGCGGCTTGACAAGCGCAAGGCGCGCACGTACTATTTATGCCAGATGAAATGTGAATTGTTTCACATCGCTATGAGAATCCGGGCGCGAAACCAACAGCTTATCATATACCGTTTCTCTGAGAGGAGAGCATGATGGCCAAGACACTGAAACAGAGGCTGGCCGAACAGATTCCGATGTTGCGTGAGGAGCGTTCCACGCTCGTGAAAGAACATCGGGACAAAGAGATTTCCAAAGTCACGATCGAGCAGGCGATCGGCGGCATGCGGGGTGTCCGCGGACTGGTCTGCGACACCTCGGTGGTGGAGCCGGATACCGGTCTGGTAATCCGAGGGATTCCAATCAAGGACCTTACTGAGAAGCTTCCGGAAGAGATTTTCTGGCTGCTTCTGACCAGCGAGATGCCCACCAAGGAAGAGTTGGCCGGGTTCCAGAAAGAACTTCGGAAGTACAGCAAGGTGCCGGATTACGTGTGGAAGGTTCTGAAGGCCATGCCTAAGACCTCACACCCGATGGCTATGCTGGACACGGCGATTTTAGTGATGGAGAACGAGTCAGCGTTCCGGAAACGGTACGACAAAGGGATGCCGAAGTCTGAGTATTGGGAGCCGGCGCTCGAGGACGCGATGCGAATCCTTGGGACGATTCATACGATCGCCGCGGGCATCTATCGAATCAAGTTCAAGAAGGGTCCGGTGATCAAACCCTCGGCTAAGCTCGACTGGGGTGCGGACTACGCGCGCATGCTCGGTCTTGAGAATCTCAAGCCGAACAAAGGGAAAAAAGAAGATATCTACGCCATGATGCGCCTCTACCTCGTGCTGCATTCGGACCATGAAGGTGGAAACGTGTCGGCGTTCAGCTGCCATACGGTCGGTTCGGCGCTGTCCGACCCCTATTATGCCGTCTCGGCTGGTTTGAACGGACTGGCCGGTCCTCTGCACGGACTGGCCAATCAGGAATGTCTCGGCTGGATTCTGGAGACTGTCAAGAAGTTCAAGGGTGTACCGTCCGAGGAAGAACTCAGCAAGTATGCGTGGGAAACGCTGAATGGCGGTAAGGTGGTGCCGGGCTACGGGCATGCCGTACTACGTATCACCGATCCGCGGTTTGACGCGTTCCGTGCGTTCGGACACAAGTACATGCCGGAGGACCCGGTGTTCCAGACGGTGGACCGGGTGTTCAACGTGGTACCGAAGGTACTCGCCGAACAGGGGAAGGCAAAGGACCCGTGGCCGAATGTTGATGCCGGTTCCGGCGCCATTCTGCACCATTATGGGCTGAAGGAGTTCAGCTATTACACGGTGCTGTTCTCGGTGTCGCGTGCGATGGGGATGCTGGCGCAGTTGGTGCTCAACCGCGCGCTCGGCACCGCGATCACGCGTCCGAAATCAGTCAGCACGGAGTGGCTGAAGAAGCAGGCGGCGAAAGCGTAACAGGTATCACCTGTTTCACCGCTTCGCGCGCACTCGTCCGCGGACTCATCCGCTTTACCGCTTCGCGCGGACTAGTCCGATTTGCCGCTTCGCGTCTGATGAAACATTAGTGGATGGCGGGCCACCGGGCCCGCCATTTTTGTTTGGTTTCGTAGTGCCGTCAGGCGTCCCCGCCTGACGGCCTTTACATAGCCATCCATGTCGGGTTTCTCGATCGAAGCGACTTCCGAACCACTCCTCGCTTGCTATTCGTGTTTGCGAGGCAATCGTTTCAATCGCTCTCCACGGCCGGGTATGTGTAGGTCAAGACCCCATCAGAGGCTTTCGCGGAGGGAGGGGTCTTGACATCGCGGGCATCAATTGTCAAAACCCCTTCCCAGCGGGTTTGCAGCGTGGGGGTTTTGACCTACAGCTTGCTACAAGTTACATCGTTCCTTTCGTCGCGTCGAGCGCAGACGAGACGCGTTCAGCCATGGTTCGGTTCTCGACTTCGCTCGAACCGACGCAAGAGGGCTCGAACCGACATCCGGTGGGTGCCGCACACCTCGGTGTGCGGTTGTACCATTGAGAGACAACCCTCACGCGTCGAATCGAAACCATCCCGCCGCAAGCTGCGGTGTCCCCATATCCTGGTTCCAGCATTTTCGCTACGATTTCAGTATTGTTTCCCAAAGCACAACATGTTTGTGTAAAGCGTTGTCTCTGCAACCTGGCCCACCGCGGAAGGGGCCGGTCATCTGGCAACCACCGCCAAAAACCGTCTCGGGTCTCTCCGAACGGGTCGAGGCATCCTATCGGCGCTCCGTGCTCTTGCTCGGATATCGTCCGTCGCTGAGGCGACGAACCACGATAGGCTCCGCCTGTCCGGAAATCCCGCATTCACGTGCCGATTTCCCGCCCGACAGACCTGAGTGACTTGCGCCCGTCAACAGCATGGGTGAAGTGGTATCGGACCAGTCTTGGCATTGACCGTAAGGGATGCTCGGCGTGAGGACGCCGTAAAAATCCTCAGATGACCACACTTGCAGAGACAAAACAAATGAAAGCCATAGAGGCTCTAAATCAAAAACTTGTGGGCGCCGCCGTCGACAGGGATCGAGCAGCCGGTGATGTATGCCGCTTGTTCGCTTGACAGGAATGCGATCATCGCGGCGAGTTCTTCGGGTTTGCCCAACCTTCCGGCGGGGACCCCCTGTCCGAGACCATCAAGTATCTCTTTAGCAGATTTGCCGGACTTGGCGGCCCGGTTCTCTGCCAGCTCAGATAACCGTTCGGTCGCCGTGTAACCGGGACAGACGCAATTAGCGGTGATGCCGTGTTTTGCATACGTGTTTGAAATGCTCTTACAGAAACCGGTCACTCCGGCCCGGAACGTATTCGATAAAATCAGATCGTCAACCGGCTGAAGCACAGCGACCGATGTGATGTAAATGAGTCTCCCCCATCTCTTCTGGACCATCGATGGCAGCAACGCACGGGTGAGATTGATGGCGGAATAAAGTGTGAGTTCGGCAGCCTTCAGCCATGTTTCGGGGGGATGATCCTCGAACAGTCCTTGCGGCGGTCCGCCCGCGTTGGAGACGAGAATGTCAACCGGCCCGCACTGTTGAACAAGCGACTTCAGATCACTCGCAACGGAAATATCTCCCACCAAACAGCGCACGGTGCGATCTGTGGCCGTGTGAATTTTGGCAGCAGTTGCTTCGAGCCGTTGTTTGCTTCGGGAGTTAATCGTAACATCAACACCCTCGGCTGCCAGGGCCATCGCTGCGGCGGCCCCCAAACCGGAAGAGGCGCCGGTAACCAGCGCCTTCTTCCCACGAATTCCCAAATCCATGCGAAACTACTTCTTCACTTTGGCCAGTTCGAACGGCAGCGCCGCTGCGGTTTTGCAGCCGCGCTCAAAATCGATCACGCGGAACCGCTCGTTGGGGGAATGGATGTTGTCATCGTTCTGACCGAAGCCGACAAACAGGGTGTCGATACCGAGTGAGTTTTTGAAATCGCCGGCTACCGGGATCGAGCCACCTTCTTTCATAAAGACCGGCGTCTTGCCAAAACCGGTCTTGATAGCGCGTCCGGCCGCTTCGAGCCAGGGACCATCGGTGGGAACGACCACAGCTTTAGCGCCGCCATGCTTGACCACTTTGATCCTGACCGACTTGGGGGCAATTCTCTTGAGATGCCGCTCAAGCTTGTTGCAGATGTCTTCGGGCTTCATGTCAGGCACGAGCCTCATCGTGATCTTGCAGGAAGCCTCGGACGGAATGATAGTCTTGCCTCCCTCACCCTGGTAGCCGCCTTTGATGCCGTTGATGTCGAGGGTCGGACGGACCCAGGTCCGTTCGTACGTGGAGAAACCCTTCTCGCCATGAAGGGCAGAAATCCCAAGCGCCTTTTTGTACGCGGCCTCTTTGTACGGGAGCTTCTTGAACTGCGCCCGTTCCCATTTGGTGGGGAGCTTGCAATGCTGGTAGAATCCGGGGATCGTTATCTTTCCATTCTTGTCGTGCAACTGGCCGATCATCGAGCAGAGAACGTTGACAGGATTGGCTACTGCGCCGCCGAACGTACCCGAGTGCAAGTCGCGATTCGGGCCGTACACATACAATTCGCAGAAGGCGATGCCGCGCAGGCCGAAGGTGACGGCTGGAAGGTCCTTGTTGAATTGGGCCGTATCCGAGACAACCACGATGTCGGCCGCCAGCATGGTCTTGTTTTCGCGGATAAACTTGCTCAGGTTGGCCGTACCGCCCCCTTCTTCTTCCCCTTCAATCAGCAACTTGACATTGACTGGCAGTTTCCCCTCGGCCTGCAGGATTGCCTCAAGCCCTTTGATCTGAGCAAATGTCTGCCCTTTGTCATCGCACGAACCGCGTCCATAGATGTAACCGTCACGGATCTGCGGCTCGAACGGCGGAGTGGTCCACAGGTCGAACGGCTCCGCCGGCTGGACATCGTAATGGCCGTAATACAGAATAGTCGGGGCCTTCGGATCGGTGATATACTCAGCATAGACGATCGGATGACCGGCGGTTGGGTACACCGAAGCGGTGAAGCCGACATTGTTGAGGTGGTTTTTGAGCCACTCGCCGCACGCCGCGACATCCCCCTTGTGCTCGGACTTGGCCGAGACGGACGGGAACCGCAGGAACTCGAACAGATCGGCTAATCTCTTCTCCTGAGTTTGTTCGAGATATTCGTTAGGGGTCATGCAATTATCTCCTTCGCGTAAACTTGCTTCTGTATGGCGGAAAATATAGAAAGGCGGTTGGCGGCTGTAAAGGGCCAAAGGGGCGAAAAGCGGGTCGATATTTGTGACTTACTGACGTTTCTTGAACCAGGCGGCCGGGTCGCGCGCGAACTGCACGCAGGACTGCAGGACCTTGGCGTGCATCGCCTCCTCGTTTATGAGCCAGCGGTAGAAACGCTTGATATTGACATCGGTGGCCGATTCGATCTGTCGGCTGTAAAACTCCTCGGTGCCGTTTTCGAATTTGAGCGCGGTCAGGTAGGCCTCGACATCGGAAAGCGAGGGCTTGATCTCATCTTTCAGGAGCGCCATGCGGTCGTTAAACGCCACCAGGCGACGGTCGGCGTCGCTGTCCTCGACCTCCGGTACCTGCTGGCCGCCGGTCAGCTCGAGGGACTTGTAGAACTCCTGAATCCGCTTAATGTGTTTCTCTTCTTCCCCGGCCAGAAACTCGAACGTTTGACGCGCCACGCGACCGGTGACGGTGGAGGCCGCTTCGAGAAAAAACTGCCGTCCTTCCTGTTCGAGGCGAAGCGCGATCTCAAGCGGTTCGAGAAGTTCGGATACTTTTCGTGAATCAGTCATCGTTTGGTTTCATCCTTCGTAGTCAGAACAGGTCTTCGCGCTGCAAGGTTCAATAATCATGCCGCTTGAACAGACTCACCGATGCCACCAGGAGCACAAAGGCCACCGGCAGCGTTGTCCAGAGCGGCAGCCAGTCCTTCACTTCGGCACCGTAGGCCAGGGTCAACCCGATGTTCTCGATGGCCGAGGGTTTGGGGACAATGTAGTACAAGCCATCGATCACGTATCCGGCTATCTCGGAGTTGAAGAATCCCTTGAACATCATGTGATAGGAGAGGATTGTCTGAGCGACCCAGACCAGGAAAGCCGCCATAATCGCCATGGCGGTCGACCCACTTATTACGGCCGCCAGAGCCGTTACGCTCAACCAGATCAGAAAGGCGGTAAGACTGCTCGCGAACAGATAGAGAATGTTAAGTCCGGCACTGCCGTGCGCCGCGACCAGCGCCAGGTAAACAACCGCGCCGGACAGCAGGATCATCGTTCCGTATGCCAGGGCAATCCCCGCCAGACGCGCCGTCAGTAAGCGCGTGCGCGTGATCGGTCTGGCCAGATAGAAGTCGATGCGACCCCGTTCGAGCATGTGGGGCAAATGTCCGGCTGAGCCGAGGACCGCCAGAAATATGAGAAATGACAAGTAACTCCCGATCGCCCGGGTGACCGGATTGGCGAGCGTCGCCATCATGTCATTCATCTCGGCGTCACCGGCGGTATCGATCCGGATATTAAACTCGACACCCCGGGTCAGAAACACCACCAGGAGCGAGAACGCGGTCAGCCCGACGAACAGCCAGATTATCTTGCGGTCGAACATCTCGACCACGGTGTCGCGATTGATCCCCCTCATAGCGGACTCTCCCCTCGGCGCTCGGTGACGGTCTCGAAAAACGACTGCTCGAGCGAGATTTTGAGCGGTTTGACCGACCGAATGCTGATCCGTCGAAGCCGGAGTTCATCGATGATACGGTTAATGTCGGTGTCATCCATGAGTTCAACTACCAGACGGTCGCGGGCGATAAAGAGGCGTTTGCCCATTTCAGCAGGAATTTCGATGGATTCTTCCCCGATCTCCGCCTCGATCTCGTACTGGCTCTTCCTGTTGGTGAGCGCGGCAACCGTATCGACACGAAGCAGCTTGCCTCGTACCAATATGGCCACGCGATCCGCAACCGACTCCACCTCGGACAATAGATGCGAGTTCAACAGAACCGTTTTCCCCTGCTGGCGGAGTTTTTGCAACACCTGACGGATCTCCATTTTTCCGACCGGATCGACACCATCGGTGGGTTCGTCGAGCAACAGGATATCCGGGTCACCCATCATGGCCTGGGCCAGCCCGATCCGCTGAGCCATACCTTTGGAGTACTTAGACAGCTTGGTGCTCGCCCATTTGTCCATGCCAACCGTAGCCAGAAGTCCCTCGGCCTGATGGTCTAACTCCTGTTCGGGGAGTCCCTGCAGCCTCCCGGCGAGCTCCAGAAGCCCAAGGCCGGTGAGGTGCGGAGGGAATCGGTGGTTCTCGGGCAGAAAGCCGACCTTGAGGCGGGACTCGGGGTCATGCGGCGAAAGCCCATTGACAAGGACGGTTCCGGAGTTTGAGTGGACGATGCCCAGTAGTATCTTGACGAGTGTCGTCTTGCCGGCCCCATTGGGTCCCAGAAGTCCGAAAATCTCCCCTGGTTTGATAGTGACCGAAACCTGATCGAGGGCCAGAATATTCCCTTTGCGGAATCCGGTCTGGTAGATCTTGGTAAGTTCCTGAACCTGGATACAATCCATCTCTATTATGTCCCCGCAGGTATAGTGGACGCTGTGGGAAAGTACCCTCGACCGGTCTACGACACAAGGTAAAAAAACGACATGGGGCTTGACCTTTTGGCGATGTTATGGTATATAAACAGTTAGGCTGGAACATTTTAGAGGAATGGAACTATAACCGTTACATGAGACCCCTCCTTCTTGCCGCCCTCCTGCTTCTGGTCGGTGTTTTCTCCGGTTTCGGCCAGCCAAAACTCGAGATTCCGAGTAACAAGTTCGATTTCGGCATATCGCCGCAGAACGCCTCGCTGGTCCAGTTTTTCTGGTTCAAATCCATCGGCACCGACACGGTGCGAATTACCAAGTTGACCACCGGCTGCGACTGCGCCACCATGCCGCTTCCCCAAAACTGGCTGGCCCCGGGGGACAGTATGCATGTGGGGCTGTTCTGGCATTCGGAGAGAAAAGTTGGGAATTCGGGTCGTTACCCCTACATATTCACCAATGCTTCGCCTGATCCCTATCGTATATATCTGACGGCGTTAGTGATCAGCGGTATGGACTCAGCACATCCGGTCTCGGTCAAACCGTACAAAGTGGAACTCAGCAAGCTTCCGACCATGTCACTCGATACCACGGCCATTACTTTCACCAACCATTCCAAGGACTCTTTTGCTCTGAGTGTTATTTCTTCACCCATAGCGGAGTGCGAGATCGAATTGCCGCAGGCGCTTGGGGGCAACAGAAGTTCAAACTGTGTCGTGAGGGTAAAGCCGGAGTACCGCGACCAGGAATTTGAGCGGTCGTTCACGGTGCTGTTCGAGGGGCCGGGCGAACTGCGTTACCGCTATACGGTACCGGTTCGGCGCAAGATATACGGGAACTGACAAGATTGGTCGATAGTACTAATAACATACGGATCGCAAGACAGAATTCACGATAGAGCAGAACGGAAACGAGCATGAAACATCGGACCCTTGCGGCGACCTTCCTGATCGGTGCCGCTCTGGTTGCGGGTCGGTCGTCGGCAGCGCCGCGGCTGACCATGCCGGAGACGGAATTCGATTTCGGACTGGTGCCGCAGAACTCCAAGATCTCGCATGTCTTCTGGCTGCATTCAACCGGCGAGGATTCACTGAAGATCATTCAAGTGGTCCCCGGCTGAGGATGCACAAAAGCGCCCCTGGAACGGGACGTTATTGCTGTCGGTGACAGCACCAGACTCGAGATCATTTTTGACACCAAGTCGTACACCACCCCGGTGACGAAGCGGCCGAAGATTCAGACGAACGAGGGCCCGCCGGACAAGTTCGTGCAGATTAGCTGTATCATCTCCACCCGGCCGGACTCCACGTACCCGCTCATCATCAAGCCGTACAAGCTTGATCTGACGCAATTCGGCGATAAAGTCCGAAGCGAGATCAAGTTTACGATTGAGAACGTGGCCGACAAAGACCTCGACCTGACGTCGGTGTACACGCCCAACGAGCTTCTGGACCTCACCTTGCCGAAGCTGGTCAAGGCGGGTAAGACGGCCGAAGGGATCGTCAAACTGACCAAGGCGGGGATCGACCAGGAGTTCGAGAAGGCCATCACCATCTCGGTGTCCGACGAGAAAAACACGCGATTTACTATCCCGGTCAAGCGGACCATCCGCAAGCCCGGGCAGGAGACGGCGTCGACGCCACTACCGGCCGGCAGTTCGGGACATTAACGAGCTGCAGGAGAGCTGTTGTGAGGGTCGCCGCCGTGGCGACCCTTTCCATTTCCAGGTTGCCTTATCCCGCGTGACACGGGATCGAAAACCGACTAAACGCACATAAAGGCAGCCGGTTATGACCGGACAACTCTGGAGGACGGAATGAACGGATTCAAGAAAGTAATCTTAACAACGGCAAGTTTGGTGGCGATCGCCACTTTCATTGCAGCTGCGCCCCAGCTTACCGTCCCGCAGGAGAAGCACGATTTCGGATTCGTGCCGCAAAACGCCAAAGTCTCGCACGTGTTCTGGCTTCGATCAACCGGCACCGATACGGTTCGTATCGCCAATGTCGTTCCCGGCTGCGGCTGCACCCGTACCCCTTTGGAGAAAAGCGTCCTGGCTCCGGGCGACAGCACTCGACTGGAAGTCATTTTCGACACTCGTTCCTACTCGGGCCTGGTGACCAAACGTCCTACGATCCAGTTCAGCGACGGCTCCCCGGACCAGCATGTTTCTTTCGTATGCAGTGTCATGCCCTGTCCGGACTCATCCTATCCGATAGTTGTCAGTCCCTACAAGCTCGATCTTTCTCAGTCAGGCGGCAAGCCGCGCTCGGGAATGAAGTTCACAATCTCCAATGTTGGAACCAGCGATCTGAACCTTACTCTCAGCGATCTTTACGATGACCTATTTACGGTGCAGCTTCCGCGGACTCTCAAAGCAGGCAAGAAGGCCGAGGGGGCGCTGAAATTGACCAAGGCCGGCCAGGAGGCGGAATTCGAAAAGGCGTTCACGATTGTACTGTCGGATCAGCGAAACAGCCGCTTCACTATCCCGGTGAAGCGAACTCTGCCCGGTCCTGGGGAGACAGCACCCCCCGAAACCAAGGTCGGAGCAGGGGGGCGGTGATCGGTCGGCGTAAAGGCCTCAGACCGACGCGCGAGTGTAAAGTCGGAACGAACGTGGAACCGATCCAGTAGGCAATGGGTAGATTGTCATAACTCATCGATTCTGTTATATTAGGAGCGTCGTTCAGGAGAATAGCATGATGGTTCGGAATCTGTTTCTTATTGCCACGATCACGACTTTGGTCGCAGCGAGGAGCGCGGAGGGTGGCCCGAAACTAACCATACCGGGCGACCATTTCGATTTTGGGTTCGTACCCCAGAACTGCAAGGTATCCCACATTTTCTGGCTTCATTCGACGGGCGACGACACTGTCCGGATCGCTTCGGTGATACCAGGCTGCGGCTGCACCGAAGCCCCGCTCAAGAAGACAGCGTTGGCACCGGGTGACAGCACGCCGCTTGAGGTCACGTTCTCGTCCGGCTCCTACGTGGGGGCAGTCGTCAAGGAACCTTCCATTCAGTTGAAGAATGAACTGCCGGAGAGCCATGTTCAGATCAAGTGCCGGGTGGTGGTCCGCCCGGACTCAACCGCACCCATCGTCTTCAAGCCGTATGCACTGAACCTGACCCAGTTCGGCGAGACGCCCAGGACGGAGGCGAGATTCTCGATCACCAACGTGACTGCGGAGGACGTGAGTCTGTCGATCGAGAGTATTCCTGATGATGTATTAGCGCTGGAGCTGGCCACCACCGTGAAGGCAGGCCAGACCATTCAGGGGATCGTGAGGCTGAAACCGGAGGCAATGTCGCGCGGGTTTGACAAGTCGATCACGTTCAGATTATCGGATGAGCCAAGGAGCCGATTCACGCTGCCGGTCACGCGCAAGGCGCCGCCGACCGGGCCGCTCGCACCCACTGTCTCCAAGGTGCCGGGATCTGCTAACTGATTGATCGGACGTCAGTTCACACGACCCGCGTGTGGCGTGACGCAGGAACCGACGCAACTGATTTCACGACTCTTGAGACAGCCTCGCGTACCTCTCCCCTCACCCGCGAATCAGTAGATATCGAGCATTTCATCTTTCAAGCGCTGAGCCCATTCGTCGCTGGAGCGTTCCCCCGGAACATTGGAGTGGACCAGCTTGAAATCGTGGTACCCTTCGACATCTTCAAACACGAACAACTTCCCTTCCCTCACCCCGCGATAGTACCAGATGACGAACGGGTTCCCCTTGCGAGGTGCCTGAACCTCGTCCTTCTGGTCATACGTGCCGTACGTCATGTAGATGCGACCCCGATCGGTCGACCAGCCGTTCGTGTTGTACTCATCAGTCGAGAAGTTGGCCTGCGAATAGCGGTACCGCCTGACATATTCGGAGCGTGGGTCGGCGCCGCTGTTCTTTGGACGATTGTCGTAGTCTTTCCAGTACTGGGACAGAAAATTCTGTTTGCCTGAATCGGACAAACGGTTCAAGGACGCTTTCTCGTTCGGTGTCAACAGGTAAGCGACCAGGTTTATCCGGTCCATATTCGAGAGTGAGTCATAAGGATCACGCGACAACCGCCCGGACAAAGCCATCTTGACATACTCCGGATCGACAATGCGAATCGGCAACGTGGCCGTGTCCTGTTGTCCCGATGCCGGGTCGGCGGCGATGATCCGCAGGGAGTATTTGCCGACCGGCCAGCCGCGAATATCCAAGGCTTCGGCCAGGACCGCGGACGTTCCCGGCTTCCGGCTTGTCCGAACGCCGAAATCACGGTACAGATTTCCCCTTTCGTCGAGCGCCAGGAACGCTACCTCGAACGAACTGTCAGTTGATATCGGCGACAGATTGTACAGCTCCGCATACACGAACGCGACACTATCCGCTATGCCACATACGCCAGCCGGGTTCGGCAGCACGAGATGCTGATTCTTGACCATGCGGTCGTTGGCCGCCGGCGATGAATCAGAGACATACGAGATCCGATAGGCCAAACAGGGCCCGGCGAGTTCGAGATGGTCGCGCTGCGGGGGTGCCACCGAAAAGGGTCCCAGCACCAGGTCCTCGCTGTGTTTATTGACGACATCAATAACCGTCAGTTTCGCCGTGTACACGCCCGGCCGCACGACCAGAAGGAGCTTGTTGAAGATCATGCTTGTCGATGCCCTGGCCTCCGTCATGCTGGCGGCGCGGACCGAGAAATAGGTGTTGGTCGAATCCACGGCATTCGCGGCGGCGTTCATCAATACCACCTGAGCGAAAATACGGGCGTAGAACGCAGGGTCAGCCGAGTCCGGGCGGAAGAACTCGAAATCCGAGCGGTTGAGCGCGAACGGAAACTCCACCAGTGCTGCGGTATCGAGATCGGGATTGTTATAGACGAGCGGAGTGCCGTACACAGCTATGCTCGGTTTCGCGATCGGTCCGTCAGACTGTGCGAACGACAATGCAGGCAGGGCTGCCAGTAGAGCCGACAAGATTATTCTCATGGTCATAGGGGGGCTTTCAGAAATCCGGACGTTGATTTAGTCCGTCGTACGGGTACTGCAATCGATACTCACCGTCATCATTTTCATCGACAAACGCAAATCGCTTGTAGCGGCCCTCTTTGTAGTAGTGCCAGATTTGATAGGGCGGGAGGTTTGGCGACATGGGAAAATCGTCTATCTGGTCGGGATCGCCGTAGGTGATGTAAATCCGGCCGCGATCGGTTCGCCAGCCGTCCTTACGCAGATAGCGGAAGACACGATTGGCGTAATTGACTCGCCGGTAAAATTCGCGCTTCGCTTCATTCTCAGGCGTACCTGCGGTGGGGTCTCGGGCAACCCAGAAGTCGTTGAAAGCATCGATCCGTTCCTCGAGCGTCTCAAGCTTCTTGATCTTGGAGACCTCGGAATTCGGGGCGATATAGGAAAGCTGCTCAATGGCAGCTTTGAAATCGTGCTTTAACAACCCTTCCTGTGTCCACGCGATGGTGAACGCCTCGGTGTGCTCATCCAGTGGCTTGTTACGCCGACCGCGCAGTGACGTCTCCAACTGGTAATCCCCCGGAGCGAAACTCCCAACGGCAATATCACGAAGCTGACGGACCACCGGACCGTCCAGTGTCACGTAGAGCGTATCGCGATACAACATGCCCTTGGAGAGGCTGCGCACAATCGTCTCCATGACCACCTGTGGTACGGAATCTCGCCCGCGATAGATCTCGACGTAAAACAGCAGCTTGCTGCTGTCGGTACCGCCGAAGATGCGGCTGACCGAAGGCACGACATCGACATTAGCCTTCCGAAAGACGGTAGACGCCCCGCTGTCGATACTGTTGGCCGCCTGAACAAACTCGATATCCGAAGTGATCGGCAGGTCTGAGGCGAAGCGACGGAGTTTCACCTTGAAATCGTCGCCAAAAACCGTGTTGCTCCGGCGATCACCAAGCGTTATCTGGACGCGATAATTTCCCGGCTCAAGCACGATATTCAACTGGCTGGTGCGGTAGTCGAACCGTGAGAGCGTGCTGGCATACTCTTGCGTGCGGATGGACTTCTCCTGTTCGATCGCTTTCACCTGGTCGTCATCATCGTCCATGACTTTGGCGGTCAGGGTGTATTCCGCCAGGTAACCGCCGGAGTCCTTGACGAACTGGAGTCCGAAGTTGAATATCTGGTAATAGATTTCGAGCCGGCAACGGTTGGTATCGTCGGCATTGAACACGGCATGGTCAACCACGAAAGTAGGCTGTACGCTGTGCAGCGAGTTCTCGGCGCGTCCGTCGGCGCTCACAGCCGGCACGCCCAACGACGTAACCGCCAGCACAGCGAGAATATGAGACCACACCTGCCGGGAGAACATACTTCTTATACGCTTTAACCTGCTGGTTATCATTCAGTTCCAATAAACCAGTTCAGAGATGGGAGGCAAGCAAAAAAGCGGTGTGGGAGTCCGAGTGCGTTACTCGTAACGGAGCGCTTCAATGGGATCAAGGCGGGCCGCTTTGATAGCCGGGTAAATGCCTGAGACGAGGCCGACCGACACGGCCACTGTGAAACCGAGAACAATCCAGAAAATGGATACGGCAAGCGGGAATCCCAAAAGACCGTTCACGGCCAGGCCGAGACCGATTCCGCAGATGATGCCGATCACACCGCCGGTTCCGGACAGGGTCATGGCCTCTGTCAGAAACTGCAGGATGATATTGGCCCGTTTGGCCCCGATAGCCTTGCGGACCCCAATCTCACGAGTTCGTTCGGTGACGGAAACCAGCATGATATTCATTACGCCGATGCCGCCCACCATGAGGCCAACCGACGTAATGACGATCATGGCCAGATAGATGTACTGCGTGATGTTGCCAATGAACTCTTTGAATTGCTGCTGGGTGGACAGTGCGAAGTTGTTTTCTTTATTGAAAGGCACTTTGCGGAACACCCGCAACGTCCCGATGATCTCTTCCTGAGCCTGATCGATGTCCATGTACGAAGTCGAGCGGGCCGCCAGAAACAGCTCTTTCTCCCACGGATGGATCTTCTCGAAGGTCGACAGCGGGATCGCCGCCACCCGATTCAGTTCGTCGTTACCGAAGCTCGACTTGACCTTCTCGAACACGCCTATGACCTCGAACAGGTTTCCATTCATACGAATCTCTTTGCCGACCGGCTCCTCATCCTCGTATAGAGCGGAGGCGATATCGGCGCCGATGACACAGACCATCGCCCGGAACTGCTGATCGGTTTCAGTCAGGAACCGGCCCGACGTTATGACGCGGTTGTTAACGCGGAGGAAATCCGGCCAGGTCCCCATGATAAACGGGCGGTTCGCCTTTCGATTTTTGTATTTGATTTCATTGCCGCCCGGACGGAAGTAGTAGTTCTGCGGCGAGATGCCATCCACCGAGGGACAATTCGCAAGTATGGCCCGGGCTTCGCCCGACGTGATGGGCGGACGATTCCGTTCCTCTTCGCGGCTCACTTCGTGTTCGACGCTGGGGTGGAATTTGGTGATCCAGATCACGTTGGAGCCGAGTTGGTCGATCTCCTTGTCCATGGCGCCATTCAAACCGTTGATGATCGAGGCCATGCCGATGACAGAGCTGACGCCGATCATCACGCCGAGGATGGTAAGCCCCGCGCGAAGCTTGTTGGCTCGCAATGAGGCCAGCGCCATGCCAACCGCGTCCCGAATTTCGACCAGCGTGAGAATCATGACCGACTACTCATAGCTCAGCGCCTTGACGGGGTCCAGGCGTGCCGCTTTCATGGCGGGGTAAATGCCGAAAAACAGTCCGACGCCGCTGGAGATGGACAACCCGGCCGTGATGGCGAGCGCCGAGGGATGGACATTCATGCCGATCATGCCGATCAGTGAACGCGCGATGAGGAATCCGAGGATGATCCCCACCACGCCGCCGGAAAGCGTCAGCAGCACCGACTCGAACATAAACTGCACCAGGATGTGCTTCTGTTTTGCCCCGAGCGATTTGCGGATGCCGATCTCTCTGGTGCGCTCCGTGACGGATACCATCATGATGTTCATCACGACAATACCGCCGACCACGAGGGATATCGAGGAAATACCGACCAGACCGAACCGAAGAATGCGCGTGAACGAATTAAGCAACTCGAGGATGTTGTCGGCGGTAAGCAGGTCGAAGTCGTCGGCCTTGTCGAACGGCACGTGGCGTTGTGCGCGTAGGATCATCCGGGCCTGGTCCATTGCATCGGGTAGTTTCTCGACGGACAACGCTTTGACGGCAATACCGAGGTCCCGGTCCGGCTGACCGAACTGGGTCACGAACGTCGAGAACGGAACGACCACGAAATTATCCTGGTTTTCACCGAACGCCGAGCCCTGTTTCTTGGCGACGCCTATGACGGTATATCGCTTGGGGCCGATATAGATCTCTTTTCCCATCGGGTCCAGTCCCTCAAAGAGCGATTCCCGAATCTGCTCGCCGATATAGGCGACCGGCCGGCGATACAGATCGTCTTCCGAAGAATGGTAGCGCCCCTGCGCCGCCTCAATATCGACAATGAAAATGCTGTTGTAGGTTCTTCCGAGGATATTGACGTTGCGCAGCGACTGCCCGCCGTACTTGACCTTTGCAGAGGTACTGACCCGCAGCGCCACATGCTCGCAGAGCGGGCATCCTTTTTCGAGCAGTTCACCCGTTTCGATGGTAATCGGTTTGCGTTTTATCTTCTCGAAGAACTCCTCGTCGGACATGACCGTGCCTATCCGCTCGATCACGAACGTGGCGGGACCAAGCCTGCCCAGGTCGGCGGCGATCGACTGCTGCATGCCTTCGAGTGCAGAGATGATCGTCATCACCGAGGTGACACCGATGATCACGCCCAGCAGGGTCAATCCGGACCGCAGTTTATTGGCCTTAAGGGCGTCGTACGCGATATTCAGCAGGGCGCCGGCTATCATGGGAATACCCCTTCGGGGTTATTTCTTCCTGCCGTTGGAGGAATCTCCGGCTATCTGACCATCGAGAATGTGCAGGGTCCGGTGGGCATGCTTAGCGATGTCTGCCTCGTGCGTGACGGTGATAATGGTGTTTCCCTGCTGATGCAATTCATCCAGAAGTGACATGATTTCCTGAGATGTCTTACTGTCCAGGTTTCCGGTCGGTTCATCGGCGAGTATGAGCGATGGGTTGTTCACCAGCGCTCGTGCAATGGCCACACGCTGCCGCTGACCGCCGGACAGTTCGTTCGGGCGGTGCATCATCCGGTCCGCCAGCTGCACTTTGGACAGCGCCACTTTGGCCATGTCATCGCGCTGTTTCGAGGGGGTGCCGTTGTAGATGAGAGGCAACTCGACATTGTGAAGAGCTGTTGCCCTGGGCAGCAGATTAAATGTCTGGAAGACAAAACCGATTTCACGATTACGAATAGAAGCCAGCTCGTCATCGTTCATCTTGCTGACCTGTTTTCCGTTGAGGTAATACTCTCCGGAGCTTGGCGTATCCAGGCACCCTATCAAGTTCATGAGCGTTGACTTGCCCGAACCGGATGGTCCCATGATAGCTACGTATTCCCCTTTTTCGATGACCAGATCGACTCCCCGTAGGGCGTTCACCGTGTCCGCCCCCATGGAGTAGGTCTTCCACAAACCGCGCGTTTCTATCAGGGGCATATTATGCCTGCTTCTCCTTCATCATACCCTCCCCGGTCGGCTTGACCGGGTCCCCTTCTTTGATCGTACGCAGCACCCGGTACGGGCCGGTCACCACCGAATCGCCGACCGCTACGCCGGACGTTATCTCGATGTTCTTCTGGTCGGCAATACCGGTGCCTATTTCCGTAAAGCGGACTTTGCCGTTCTTGATGACAAACACGCCTTTCAGTTCCTTCCGTTCACCGTCGGAGGAGCTCTTGAGCGTTGAATCGCCGGAGGTTTCTGCGGCGTGAACGCCGCCCGAATTTTCCGGTTCTACTTTCGGTTCCCGCATTGCCCGCTCAAGCGAGTCGCGGTCAAAGGAGCGCACCACAATCGAGGCATACGGCACCGACAGTACTTTCTCCTTCTTATGCGTGGTGATATCGACCGTGGCCGACATACCGGGGCGAATCTTGATGCCGGTATCCTTGAAGATGACCTTCACTTTGAAGTTGGTGGACTGGTCCTGCGTTCCCAGTCCTTTGAGGACGGCAGTGTTGCCAATCTCGATCACTTCACCCGCGAACGTGGTATCCGGGAACGCATCGACCGCAATCTTGGCCGGTTGATGCAGCTCGATTTTGCCGATCTCCGTTTCGTCGACTTCAACCTCGACCTCGAACACACTCAGATTGGAGATGATCATCAGGGTCTTTCCCTGGGTGAAGGCGGTCTGGGCGGCGGCGATCTCGCCTACTTCGCAGTCCACATACGTAATGATACCCGCCATGGGCGCGGTGATGCGCGCCTTATTGAAGTTCTCGATCTCTTTTTCGTAGCGCGCCTGCAACTGGCGGGCCGATGCGAGCATCGCTTCGTACGAGGACTTGGCATTCCGGAAATTGTATTGTGAATTATTGTACTGCGTCTCGGAAGTCAGTTTGTTCTCGAACAGTCGCTTCTGGCGATTGAATTCTTCATCCGCCTGGTCGAGGGTCACCTTGGCCCCCTCAACGCGGGCGTTGATCTCGTTCACGGCGAACCGGGCCTGGTCCAAGTCCGACCGAAGGCGCAGCGTGTCGAGCACGATCAGCATCTGGCCGGCCGCAACGGTGTCACCCTCTTTAGCCGGGAGAGCGATGATTTCGCCGTTCACTTCCGAGGTAATGTTGACTTTTGTCTGCGGCTGAATCCGCCCCGAGGCCGAGACAATTTCCACCAGGTCCCGTTGGGTCACCATCTCGGCGTGGACCTCCGTCCCCTTGGTGGTGCTCATCGAGAGGTTGAGAACGATTACGATCACCACAACCAGTGCGGCGCCAATGATGAGCAGCCATTTTTTCTTCTTGGACATCGCCATTGTCAATTACTCCGCTACATTTTCCCCATGGCGTTTTCAAGCTTGGCGACGGCAAGATTGAGATCAAAGTCGGCGGAGATGGATGACACCTGAGCCTCCTTCAACGACACCTGCGCGTTCAACAGATCAAGGATGGTCGCGGCGCCAAGATTGTATTTCTCCTGGGTTATTTTCAAGTCCTCTGTGGCGGCTGCCACGTTTTCGTCGGACACCTTCTTCTGCTCTTTAAGGCGGTCGATATCCAGATAGGCGGTTTTGATCTCGCTGGCCACCAGGTTCCGTTGGTCGGCCAGCGCGGCACGGGCGTTGTTGCGGGCGACGCGCGCCGAGGTGAACCCTTCTTCACGCGCGAAACCATCGAATATGTTCCACGAAACCTGAAAGCCGTACGTTAGACTGGTCAATGACGAAGTTCTGGCGGAATAATCGAAGGGATTAATACCAGTAGACTTGGAGTATCCGTACGACGCGTACGGGCTGAATTTCGGCAAATACTGCAGTTTGGCAACTGTCAGCCGATGGTCGGATGCCTTGACACTTTTTTGTGACGACAACACACTCGGACGGCGGTTCATGCCGAATTCAATGGCATCCGTAAGGGAGCCGTCGTACTGGCGCACGATATATTGAGTGGCGAACGACCATTCTTGTCTTGGGTCAAGTCCTACCGTGTAGGCCAATGCCGCCATCGTACTTGTCACGGCGTTACGGGCGCGCAGCAGCGACAACACATCGTTTCCGGACTGGACCTTTTGCTTGAGCACGTCAGACTTGGCGGCCGAGCCGAGGTCGAATTTCGATTGTATGAGCTTGAGCTGTTCGTCGGAACGTTTGACTGCCTCTTCCTGCACGGACACATTTTGTACGGCCGCAAGGTAGGCGTAGAATGAAGATTTGACGGCATAGATCAAGTCCTGTTCGGATGCGATGACATCAAGACTGGCTCGTTCATGATCCACTCGCGCCGCCAGGTAACTGTGTAACGTCTGAGGAAGCGGGAAACCGATACTGGCGGAGATATTGGTCGATTTGTTGTAATAGTCGATATTCGGCAGACTCGACTTGATCGTTCCGGTATCGGTCTGCACCTCGAGCTTTCGGTCACGGTCTTTGGTCTTTGCGTATTCATAGGTGGCCGATGCCTGGGGCAGGAATGCGCCCAGCGCGGCCCGTTCGCTTGCTTTGGCCAAATCCTCGGCGCCCCGAGCGGCTATAATTGCGGCGCGGTGTTTCAAGGCCAGTTCGATGCAGTCGTCCAGTGTCAGATCGGCAGCGCGTGCCGGCACGGCTGCTGCGAGCGCCATAACCGTAGCACCAAAGATTACGGTTGCAAACCGCGTCATGAATATCTCCTTCATGATATGAGTTTCCAAATACCTACGCCGAGGACATGGAGAATTGACAGCATTCCCATCGACAGGATCGACAGCACAATGCCCCGGCTTCGCGTTACGTTATACAGGACCGAAAGGCCGATGCCTATGACGGCCAGCTCGAAAAACAGGAAAACGTCAAATTTCGACAACAACGTAAAGAGAAAACTGTCGTACCCCTGGCTCGCTCCGAGGATACCAAGTCCAAACGGCGGTACCATCGTCCCCTTAGCCAGCATAATGGGCAAACCCACGAGCATCCCGACAGTGGCAATCACCGTACCGTAGGTCATGACAGCCATGAGTTGCTTGAAGCTTGCTTTGCCCGCGAATACGAAGTTGCCCCAGAACAAACCAAGCGCCGCCGCAATCAGCGGAATCAGCACCTGTGCGATAACGCCAAATGCGACAGTCTGAATCTTGATTATCTGTTGCATGCCCGGTGTCAGCGCCTGCCCGCGCATCCGCTCTTGGAACTCCGGCGTATTCACCTGCAAGTCGTAAATGATGTCCTTCATCAACGCGAAAAAGATCGCTGAGAGGAGCACGACGACCACGAGCGCGACGAGAACTGCCGGCCTCTCCCGCAACTCGGTCATAAACTGTGTTGGTTTGAAGAAGACTTCCCAGAGACCGCGCAACGACAGCCCCTTGCTCCCGGTATCAGGAACAGCATTCTCTGCAGCGTGTGGCTCTGCCATACTTGTTTCCCTCATGGTTCCCATTAACGAATGGGTGACACAAAAGTTTCATTCCGCTTACCCGGTCGGATTATGCTTGCGCAGATCGCTCCGGACAGCACTTTGGTGATCGTGGACTTGACACAAGATTCAGTGCGGTGACGCCAAAGTCAAGCGCCACCGACGGTCGCACGGTGGAAGTGATGTCAGTGAGAAGAAACCCCGCATACGCGGGGTCATTGATCGTATCCGGGATGCCAACGACTGCGTTCATACTCTGTGAGCATGCCGGTCTTCAAGCTGCTCGATGTATTTCTCGGCAGCCACAGCCGCGGTGGTACCGTCGCCGACCGCGTTGGTCACCTGCCGCACCAGTTGTGAGCGAACATCGCCGCAGGCAAAAATCCCCTTAATGGAGGTCTCCATGCGGTCATCGGTGATGACATAGCCGCCGGCATCGACCCGCAACTCTCCACGCACCAGTCCGGCGTTGGGTCTGAAACCGACATAGATGAAAATAGCGCCGATGTCGAGAGTGGATTTGGCTCCGGTCTTCACGTTCTTGAGTGAGAGATTGGACACGCGGTTATTGTCGCCGTTGATCGACTCCACCACCGTATCCCAGATGACGTTCACCTTCGGATTGTCGAATGCCCGCTTCTGGATGATCTTCTGAGCGCGGAATTGATCACGACGATGGATAAGATGAACTTTCGAGCCAAACTTGGTCAAAAAAGTCCCCTCTTCGACGGCCGCATCCCCGCCTCCCACCACCGCAATCACTTTGTCGCGAAAGAAAGCGCCGTCGCAGATAGCACAGTAGGAAACCCCTTTGCCTGAGTATTCCTTCTCGCCCGGCACGCCGAGCTTGAGCGGCGTTCCACCCGTGGAGAGAATCAGCGCTTTGCCGCGAAAGATATTGCCGGATGCACACCTGGCGACCCGGTCCTCGCCATCGGCGTATACTTCCACGACTTCCTCAAGCTCGATCTCGAGACCAAACTTCTTGGCGTGGTCTGTGAATTTCATGCCCAGTTCAGCCCCCGAGATATGTTCAAAGCCCGGATAATCCTCCACCTCGCCGGTGACGGCGATCTGGCCACCGGGAAGATATTTTTCCAGGCAGACGGTTTTCCGCCGAGCGCGGGCCGAATACATGCCCGCGCAGAGCCCTCCCGGGCCGCCGCCGACTATCACCACATCATACGTACGCTCGTTTGCCATTCTCGTTCCTTGTCATCTGTCGGGCGACATTGCGAAGCTGGTCAACAAACAACCGCTGTCGCACATCCCGTTATTAGAGTGCGTCTCGTGTCAAAAAGATTAAGACGATCTACCAGTCCACGCCTTTCTGCGCCATGATCCCCTTTTGATATGGGTGTTTGATCTCCCGCATCTCGGTGACCAGGTCAGCATGCTCTTTGAGCCATTCCCCGGCGCCGCGACCGGTTATGACGAGGTTCTGCTCCCCCGTTCGTGCTGCCACGATCTGTTCCAGTTCCTCCTGGGTTACCAACCCGAGACTGCAAGCGACATTCAACTCATCGAGGATAACCAGCTGATAACGTCCTGAGTTGAGTTTCTCCAGAGCCAGCTGAACCCCCTTGCGTGCGGCTGCGCGATGTTCTTCGAACGATTTGGTGTCATCCACGATGCCTACAAAACCTTCGCCGATGACGTGTAGTTCCACGTTCGGCTCAAGCCGTTTGACCCCTTTCAGTTCGCCGTACTTCCAACTCCCTTTCACGAACTGAATGAGGCAAATAGTCCAATCGTAGCCAATAGCGCGGACGCACATACCCAGAGCGGCGGTGGTTTTGCCCTTACCGTCGCCGGTGTAAACTATTAAGAGACCTTTTGTTACCGTTTTTGTCATCCCGTACAGACCTTTCCTGAGGCAATCTATGATGGCCGGCGGAGCCGGGAAAGCACTTTTTGGCACAATTGGGCTGCCAAACAGGACCCAACCTGTTTTATAGAGAATTTGTGAAAAATGTAACAAAAGTAGTTGACTTAAAGGTCTATGTTCCGTACCATTTGTATATACATACTGAAAGTGTCGAATATGTGGCGTTTTCAGATAACAAACAATCGTGTCTCTCACAGAAGCCTTATCCCAAGGTAGGAGAGTATGCAATTCACAAAGGCCGAAGAGTATGGCATGTTCGGGGTGCTGTACTTGGCCGAAAAGGACCGCTCGGTGATCACACCTTTATCCGAGATTTCCGAAGCGCAGAACATACCTGAGAAGTTTCTCGCCAAGATCTTTCAATCCTTGTCTAAGAACGGGATCGTGCGCTCCCATCGGGGGGTTCGCGGTGGGTTTACCCTGGCGAAGGACCCCAGGGAAATTACGCTTAAGGAAGTGCTGGAGACGATTCAGGGGCCCTACCATCTGATGAAGTGCATCAAAGACATACGGAATTGCGATAACAACGGGCAGGGGTTTTGTGCCCTGCGTGAAGTTATCCTGATCGCCGAAGAGCAACTCTGTGCCGTATTCGAAAAGTATACCATTGCGGATCTGATTGAATGGCAGCGTCGCAAGGAGATCGTCCGCTGAATTGCAACCGGAAACGGAGCGGGCATTTTAGTTTACTTTGAGAAAAAAATCACGTATCTTACGTTGATTTGGCAAACAACGGAGGATACGACGACGTGGCCGCAATGTCAGACCGCTGGATCATCGAGATGGCCCGATCCGGGCCGATGATCGAGCCGTTCGAGGAACAGCAGATTCGCAAGGGGATCAGTTTCGGTGTCTCCTCTTATGGCTATGACTTTCGCCTGGCCGACGAATTCAAGATACTCAACCCCACAGGTATAACAGAGCTCGACCCCAAAGCCGACACGGCCGGATGTTTTGTCGACATCAAGGCCGATTCGGTGCTCATTCCGGCGAATTCGTTCATTCTGGGGAGGTCGGTTGAGTACTTCAGAATACCACGGCATATCGTCACGGTCTGCTTCGGCAAATCTACCTACGCGCGCTCCGGAGTGATTGTCAATGTCACCCCGTTTGAGCCGGAGTGGGAAGGGTACGCGACAGTGAGCCTGGCCAACAGCGGACCGCGACCGGTGCGCGTGTACGCCAACGAGGGGATCGCACAGATATTGTTTCTGGCCGGCAATGAACCGTGTCAGACATCGTATAAAGACAAGAAGGGCAAGTACCAGGCCCAAAAGAAAATAACGTTGTCAAAATCGGAGTGACCGTACCGATACAGGTATACAACGGGCACGCCGGAGAGAATAGAGGTAGGAGCAATTTGATGTTACAGGAAGCTGTAGAGATAAAAGAGAAGACCGCGCATAAACCGGTCAAGCGGCGCATGGTGACGATAGACGGCAACACTGCCGCAGCACATGTCGCCCATGCCACGAACGAAGTGATCGCGATCTACCCCATTACGCCGTCATCGAACATGGGTGAGATCAGCGACGCCAAATCGGCTGCAGGCGACCGGAATATCTGGAATACTATTCCGATCGTAGTGGAGATGCAATCGGAGGGGGGAGCTTCCGGCGCCGTGCATGGAGCTCTGACCACCGGGGCCCTGACGACCACGTTTACGGCTTCCCAAGGGCTGCTTCTCATGATCCCCAACATGTTCAAGATCGCCGGTGAGCTGACGCCGACCGTCTTCCATGTTTCGGCACGTGCAGTGGCAACACACGCGTTGTCGATTTTCGGCGACCATTCCGACGTCATGGCGTGCCGCTCTACCGGGTTCGGCCTGATTGCTTCCGGTTCCGTGCAGGAGGTCATGGACTTCGCGCTGATCTCACAGGCGGCGGCGCTGGCCAGCCGGGTGCCGTTCGTGCATTTCTTCGACGGCTTCCGCACATCGCATGAAGTACAGAAGATCGAAGAATTGACTTTTGAGGACATGCGTGCTCTGATTGACGAGCCTCTGGTTTCCAAGCATCGTCAGCGCTCCCTCTCCCCCGACCGTCCGACCATCAAGGGGACATCGCAGAACCCGGACGTGTTCTTCCAGGGACGGGAGACGGTGAACAAGTATTATCTCGCAGCACCCGGCATTGTCCAGCAGATGATGGACAAGTTCGCCTCGGTCGTGGGCCGCACGTATCGCCTGTTCGATTACTACGGCCATCCCGAAGCGGATCGCGTGGTTGTCATCATGGGAACCGGCTCCGAAGTAGTGCACGAGACGGTGGATACCCTGGCCGCTCGTGGCGAAAAAGTTGGTCTTATCAAGGTCCGGCTTTACCGGCCCTTCTCACTTGAAGCTTTCGCCCAGGCGCTGCCGGCTTCGGTCAAGCGGATCGCCGTGCTCGACCGGACGAAAGAGGCTGGTTCAGTTGGTGAACCGTTGTACACCGACATCCAGGCAGCCGTCAACGAAGCCATGGACAAGGGGCTGGCAAGGTTCAAAGATCGCCCGCTGGTTGTGGGGGGCCGATATGGGCTCGGCTCGAAGGAATTCAATCCGCCGATGGCCAAGGCCGTGTTCGACAATCTCAAGCTCCATACCCCGAAAAGCCACTTCACGGTCGGCATCACCGATGATGTTACGTTTACGTCGCTCGACCCGGACTATTCATTCGATATTGAGGGGGACAATTTCCGAGGGTTGTTTTACGGGCTTGGCTCCGACGGCACCGTTGGCGCCAACAAGAACTCGATCAAGATCATCGGTGAAAACACGGATTACTGGGCGCAAGGGTATTTCGTGTACGACTCCAAAAAGGCCGGAGCGGTGACCGTCTCTCACGTGCGGTTCGGCAAAGAACCGATTCGCAAACCGTACCTCATCAATCGGGCACAGTTCGTGGCCTGCCACAACTTCTCGTTTCTGGAGAAGTACGATATGGTTGAGCAGTTGATCGAAGGAGGGACGTTCCTTCTGAACTCTCCATACGGACCGGCTGAGGTCTGGGACAAGATGCCCCGAGAGGTCCAGCAGACAATCATTGACAAGAAGGCCCGGTTCTGGGTGATCGATGCCATCAGTCTTGGCAAGAAGCTCGGCCTTGGCGCCCGGATCAATATGATCATGCAGACGGCATTCTTCTCGATCGCGGAGGTGTTGCCAAAAGACAAGGCGATCGAGGCGATCAAGAAGGCCATCGTCAAAACGTACGGCAGCAAGGGCGAGAAGGTAGTCAATATGAACTTCGCGGCGGTGGATGCCTCGGTGGCCGCTCTCAATGAAGTGAAATATCCGAACCGGGTGACATCAAAGCTCACGAGGCCGCCGGTAGTACCGGACTTCGCGCCCGATTTTGTTAAAACCGTGACGGCCGATATAATTGCCGGACATGGTGACCGAGTTCCGGTCTCGGCGTTTCCGGACGACGGCACCTACATTACCGGCACCACCCAGTACGAAAAGCGGAATATCGCGGTGGACATACCGGTCTGGGAGCCGGATATCTGCATCCAGTGTAACATCTGTTCCCTGGTCTGCCCGCATGCCGCCATCAGGCCCAAAGTGTTTTCGGCGGACCATATCGACAAGCTGCCCGAAGGATTTAAGTACATCAAGGCGATGACGAAGCAGTTCGACGGGATGTACTACGTCCTTCAGGTGGCGCCCGAGGACTGCACCGGCTGCGTTGTCTGCGTGAACGCCTGTCCGGCGGTGAAAAAGAATCCGGACGGCACCAAATCTGAAGTGAAGGCGATCAATATGGCCCGGCAGGCGCCGCTTCGCGAAAAGGAGAAACGGAACTGGGAGTTCTTCCTGAACGAGCTTCCGGACACCGACCCGAAACTGTTCAATGTCGAGACACCTAAGGGTTCGCAGTTTGTCAAGCCATTGTTTGAATTCTCCGGCGCCTGTGCCGGATGCGGCGAGACACCATACGTCAAGCTGATGACGCAGTTGTTCGGCGATCGTGCGCTATGCGCCAACGCCACCGGCTGCAGCTCCATTTATGGCGGGAACCTGCCGACGACACCGTATTGCCAGCGGTCTGATGGTCGCGGACCGGCCTGGTCGAACTCGTTGTTTGAGGATAATGCCGAGTTTGGTTTCGGCATGCGTCTGACCGCCGACAAGCTGAAAGAGTACGCGCTGGAACTCGTGCATGAACTGGTTCCGGAGATGTATGACGAGATCAAAAACGCCGATCAGCGGTCTCAGGAAGGGATCGAAAAACAGCGCGAACGGGTGGCGCTCCTGGTACAGCGGTTGGATCGCATGGACGGAAGCAGCCGCGTGATGTCACTGAAGAATATCGCCAACTTCCTCGTCAACAAGTCGGTCTGGATCATCGGCGGCGACGGCTGGGCGTATGACATCGGATTTGGTGGGCTTGACCACGTGCTGGCGTCGGGCATGAATGTCAACGTGCTGGTTCTGGATACCGAAGTGTATTCCAACACCGGCGGCCAGATGTCCAAGGCGACGCCACGGGGTTCGACGGCTCAGTTTGCCGCTGCCGGCAAGCCGACCCCCAAGAAGGACCTCGGCCTGATGATGATGTCCTATGGGAATGTCTATGTGGCGCAGGTGGCGATCGGCGCCAGTCACAACCAGGCGGTGAAGGCGTTCGTGGAAGCCGAGAAGTACAATGGTCCCTCGATCATCATATCCTATGGCCATTGTATCGCCCACGGCATCGATATGTCTCATGGTCTCGACCGCGAGGAGGCAGCGGTGAAGTCCGGCCACTGGCTTCTTTACCGGTATAATCCTGATTTGGTCCAGCTGGGCAAGAACCCCTTGCAACTGGATTCCAAGGAACCTTCGATCAAGTTCGAGGAGTATGCTTACAAGGAGAACCGGTACCGGACCCTCCAGGCCAAGGACCCGGAGAGGGCCAAAATGCTCCTTGAACTGGGACAGAAAGACTGTGACCGCCGCTGGAACCTCTACCGGCAGTTGGCAGGGATGGATTACTCGAAGGCGGCCGAATAGCCCCCTACGTCAGGCCGCTAACTGCGTACGATGGGCGGGTCCCGGACCCGCCCTTTTCTTTATCCCGGAAAGGGACCTTCCGGGGCATTGGGGTTATCAAGGACGGGGCCTGGAGCGCCGATAATGGGTCAATAGAACAGAAAGTCGGAAACCAGGAGGAATACATGCGTCGGAATGTCGTAGTACTGACACTCTTTGCCCTGCTGCTGTCTATCGGCGGCGCTGTCTCCGCCCAGGAGACGGAACAGGAGATACTGCAGCGGTATCTCTCCAAGGCAGAGAAGAAACAGATCAAGCACCAGGGGTGGTTCGCGCTGAACTTCGCCATGAACCGCATCAATCGCCACAATGACTACAATAGTTTTGCCGACTATGAGTCCCAGCGGTTCACCGGCACCAATTTTTCGTGGCTGAACATGGCCAAGACGTTCGGCGCTGAATTCGGGATGATGATGAGCCGCCGCATGGCTTTCTCGCTGGGCGGCGAATACTGGCTCAAGATGGGCGAGACAGTCAGCGGCTCGTACTTGTATCAGCCGATCAGCGCGTCGGTCTCCGATCCCGCGTCTGAGATCAAGGTGTATGGCGGGTCAGCATCGCTTCTGTACTATTTCGCCAATCCGCCTACCCCGCAGGATGGTCTCAAAGCACTGGCGTTGCGGTCGAGGGTTACGGTCGGCTATTACCGGGCGAACTGGAGTCTCTGGGCCGACTATCAGAATCTAAACTTGTCTACCTCGCTGCCCGAGCAGTCCAATCTGACGTTCAAAGGCACCGCGCCGGCGTTGACCATGACGTTCGGCGGCGATTATCCGATTGGCACCCACGGGTTTTCTCTGGGAGCAGAGTTCGGTTACCAATACCTGAACTTCAACAACGTCTCATGGTATAATGATCAAGACCAGGAGGTTGTTGTGACCTATGCCGGGACTCCGGAGACACGTGTTGATCTTGGCTTTTCCGGATTCATCGGCAAAGTGGAGTTGAAGAAGCTCTTCACCTGGTGATGAGTAGTTGTTTTAGGAGCGCGGAGGGGGTTGACAGAACCCTCTCCGCGTTTATCTTGGATCGGAATTCAGTACAACATACAATTGGAGTGTCCTTAGTTGAAGAAAACCGCCCTCTTTCTTAAGACTCTGGCGTTTTGTCTGCCGATTCTCGGCATGTCGGGCGCCCCGACCGCGCAGACCCCCAAACTCTCCGCCTTGCAGGCGGGCACGATAAGCCAACCAACCGGTAGAATCGCTTTTATCCGTGAGAAAGCGATCTGGGTCATGGATGCCACCGGCGCCAACCAGATGAAAGTGGTGTCAGCTCAGAACGCCGACGGCCGCATGAGCTGGTCGCCTGACGGCCGCCGGATCGCCTTTACGCGTTCGGGGAGTATTGATTATGCGGAGCCGGACGGCACAGGCGGAGGCAAGCACAAACTCTATGACATTTTCATCGCGTATATCGATTCCGCGCAGGTTGGTAACACATTCTTCTGGCGGCGGCTGACCGATGATCTCGGCAGTCGGGATCCTGATTGGTCGCTCGATGGCAACACGATCATTTTCACGAAGGATGTCAACGCCAACGCCATAAACGCACAGATGCCGAACTACCAGCTCTGCGTCATGAATCCGGAGGGGGGGGATTTTCAGCTGCTTCGCAAAGACTGGGCGAATATGCCGGAGTTTCTGATGTCGCCGTCGATGAACGCCAAGGGAGAGATCGCGTTTGTCCATTTCTTCAACCAGCGGCCGCAAGGACTCGCCGTACTCCCGAGAGAGAGGATCATGACTCCGCTCGATTCTATCGGGAAACAATCGGCGAAAATGCTGACCTGCCTGGTGCCGTCCTGGTCCCCGGACGGCAAGTGGATCGCGTATGTCAAGAATGATCCGGCCAAGCCGGGTATCTACATCGCCACGCCCGACCTTGCCAAGTCGTATCTCGTGTACGAGCCTCCGGCGGGAGTTGGGTTGATAACAATCGCATCGTCGTTCTCTCCCGATTCCAAATGGCTGACATTTTCATCGAGTGATGGCTCGATCTGGATAAGCGACATAACGGGCAGCCAGGTGAAACGTCTGTCGGGACCGGGGCTCGACTTTGCTCCGGCCTGGTCGAAGCAGGTCAAACGTTAGTCTGTCAGGCACATTGAATATCACAAAGCCGGACCTGTTGTCCGGCTTTTTTTATGCAGATAGTCGAGATTGACTACAGCGTTTTCCACTGGGAGAGCATTTCGACCAGCAGCCGCAGACCGAAACCGGTGGCCCCTTTGGGCATGTACGGTTTGCCCGCCTTCTCCAGATCGACATAGGCGATATCGATATGCGCCCAGGGCCAATCGCCGATGAAATTCCCAAGAAAGGCGGAAGCTGTCAGCGTGCCGGCGGGACGTCCACCTGAGTTGACCAGATCGGCCACCGTTCCTTTCATGGCTTCACGGAAGTCATCCCACATCGGCATTTCCCATACCCGCTCGGCCGTAGCGGCGGCGGCCTGACGGAGCCGGTCCATAAGTTCCGGATTGTTTCCCACGATGGGTGCTCCGGCATATCCCAGCACGTACAAGGCGGCGCCGGTGAGGGTCGCAATATCGACCACTGCCTGCGGCTTGAACGTATTCGCGAAATCGAGAGCATCGGCCAAAATGAGTCTCCCCTCTGCGTCTGTGTTGACGATGTCGATCGTCAGCCCCTTACGCGATGTAACGACATCCCCCGGCTTCAGAGCGGTTCCCGACGGCATGTTCTCAGTCAAGGGCATGAGCGCTACCAGATTGACGGGGAGCTTAAGTCGAGACGCGGTTACGAGAGCTGACAGGACGATGGCCGAGCCGGTCATGTCCCCTTTCATCTCGTGCATATCCTGGGCAGGTTTGAGGGAGATGCCGCCGGCATCGAATGTCACCCCTTTGCCGACGAGAAGGACCGGCTTCTGGTTGTCGCGCCTTCCCTTGTAATGGAGGATTGCAAAGCGGGGTGGCTCGGCAGATCCCCTGGCGACCGCCTGAAGGCAGCGCATTCTCTCGCGGGCGATCCCGTTCTCATCGAGTATCCGGCAGGTCAGCCGATGTTTTTTGGCCAGCTCCTGTATCCTTCGAACATAAAGGCGAGGAGTCAGCTTGTTGGATGGTGTGAAGGCCAGCGCGCGAACGAGATTCTGCCCGTCGGCGATGATCTGCCCGCGTTGTGCACTCTGCCGACAGGCCGGGAGTTGGGACCAATTCGTCACGCTCACCGTGATCTCGGAAGGTTCCTGCTTGTCCTTCTTGCCGTCCAAGGTTTTGAAATTCACTTGTACGTATGAGCCGAGGAGATACCCTTCGACCAGTGCCTGCGCATAGGCAGGTTTCAATTCGAAACAGGCGTGAAAGACGGCGCGTTCTCCGGCTGCCAGACTTTTGTGGCGCGAGACAACTCCCGCGGCGCGACGGAAACAATCAGCATCTACCTTCGAACTGTCACCAAGTCCGGCCAGCAGGACGCGACCGGCGCGGAACCCCTGTGGCTTCAGCAGGACCGCCGTCTCCCCTTCCTTGCCATGGAATTCTTTTGAGGCTGCCAATATCGTCAGGGCGCCTCGCGTCGCCCGATCAAGGGCCTTGAGGGTACGATCAGTAATCTTCTCAAAGGACGGTGTAAAGACAACTATCGTGTCGGCGCGAAATTCCTCCAGACGTCCGGAGGTACATATAAAACGCATGGCTGCTCCTCGTTCAATCGATCTACAGGGATAATTCAATACGGCGTGTCAAGAAACGCCCGGTAATTACGCTCCGTTTCGCTCAGGTTGTCGGCGCCGAATTTCTCCAGAAAAGCATCGGCCAGCACCAGGGCGGCCACGGCTTCGCACACAACACCCAGCGCCGGTACAACGCAATGGTCCGTGCGCTCGACCATTGCTTTGCTGGGGCGCTTGGTCTTTACATCGACACTGTCGAGCGGCCGATTCAAGGTCGAGAGCGGTTTCGATGCTACCCTAACAACAATATCTTCCCCATTCGTGACACCGGCCTCCAACCCGCCGGCATTATTGGTACGTCGATAGAACCCCTTTTTCGGCGCGTGCTGCTTGATCGAGTAGTAGATCTGGTCATGCACCTGGGAGCCGTACCGGCGCGCAGATTCAAAACCGAGGCCGATCTCCACTCCTTTGACGGAGTGGACCGCCATGAGAGCCCCGGCGAGGCGGCCATCGAGCCTGTGATGCCACTGCGAAAATCCCCCAAGTCCTACCGGCAGGCCACGAACAATCAACTCCACGACACCGCCGAGCGAGTCACGCCTCTTTCTGGCGTCTCTGATTGCCTGCATCATTTTGCGGCTCGTCTGGTCGTCGATACAGCGGACGTCGGACTGCTCGGCTACCGCAACAAGGCTGTCGAGATCAGCGCGCGACAGTCGCCGGGGCAGCGAAACTTTGCCGATAGCCACAACATGCGAGGCGATTCGGATATCGAAGTGTTGGAGAAGCTGGCAGGCCAGAGAGCCGATGGCAGTGCGTGCGGCGGTCTCGCGGGCGGAAGCGCGTTCGAGCACGTTCCGCAGATCGTAATGGTGCCACTTGATCCCCCCTGCAAGATCGGCGTGGCCGGGCCGAGGAGTGGTAGTATCGAGCGCCAGGTGCTTCTGCCTGAGATTCAACTCGACCGGCAGCGGACTGATCGGGTCCATAATAGCCGACCAGTTGGGCCAGTCTTTGTTGCGCACCGCCAGCGTGACAGGTCCTCCCATGGTCATGCTATGCCGGACGCCGCTCAGTATCTCCGCACGATCTTGTTCGATCTTCATACGGCCACCCCTGCCGTACCCTTTCTGTCGGCGCGCCAGATGATGATTGATCTGTTCGATGGAAACGGACATGCCGGCCGGTAATCCGTCGAGAATAGCCGTCACCTGCGGGCCGTGCGACTCGCCGGCCGTAAGATAGGTCAACATTAACAGAAGGTAACAGGCGGAGGCAAGCCGGTCAACTGTCCGGTTCAGCCGGATATCTGCTCGACATCCGGCAGCACCAGCCCGGATTCGTGCTCCATGGCCGTCAGGCGACGCTCGATTCGGTCATCGATCTTCATCGCCTGAGACATATTATAGAACGAGACCTCATCGATGGGCGAGATCTCTTTGATCTCGGCCAGCACCGCGACGATCTTCTTGATACTCCTATCGATAACGTCGAGACTGGCTGGCAGAAGCTTCTGCAGCTTCTGAGCGTCGCCGCCGGTCATCACCTGACGCAACAGTTGTGACCGCCCGTAGACGGCCATAGTGGCATTGTTCACATAATGGGAGAGTGTTGCGATAGCGATGTTTTTGGACTCGATCGCACCCCTGGCGTGCTCTTCGGCCAGCAGTTTCTGGCTCAACTCCTGGCGCTGTTTGAACAAGTTCTCGAGCATAAGGTAGGTCCGCCACAGCTCGCTGTTGGCCCGCGTGAGTATCTCCTCGATAGAGCCAATGTCGATGTTCAGATAGTTCGCCGTGGTGACGGTCCAACTGAGCAGTGACGACGAAATAGAATCGATCTTCTCCTTGGAGAGATTCATTGCTGATGCCAGCTGATTGATGCGGCAGAGACGGTCTTCCAGTTCGATGAAGCGCGTGGCAGCCATATCCTCGTTCAGGAGGCACGCCAGCCGCAGGATATTGCTGACCGAGGGGCCCGGTTTCACTTCACCGAACGAATGATGGTCGGAGATCGCTTCGCAGATCGAGTGCGGCAGTCGCCATCTCTTGGCCAGCAGATATCCGGCCTCACAGTGGTCGAGACCGAACACTACCTTCTCGGCTTTCAACAGGTCGTGCAACTCTTCGTAGGTGTGCCGCACCTGGCGATACTGCTGGGGGTGATGGTGCACGAAATACAGCGTGCCGATCTCGTGCAACAGACCGGCAATAAACACTTCTTCGATATCCTTGAACGCGACCAATTGGGCAATTTTCTCAGAGGCCGCGCCGACCGACAGCACATAAGCGAACAACTGTTTGGAGTTCACTCCTGTAGTAGCGTCGAGCCTGCCGGCATCGAACACTGAAGTCGAAAGGGCCAGGCATTTGACCGTGGTGACACCCAGAATCTGAACCGCCTGATGAACGGTCGTTATTTCCGTGCGGCGATGATAAAACGATGAATTGGCGACTTTGAGAATTCGGCTGGTCAGCGCCGGGTCTTTGAGGATGATCTTGGCCAGACTGTCGAAATTGAAATTCGGTTTCTCGATCTCCTTGAGAATCTCGGTAAGCGCTTGTGGGAGCGACAGCAGGTCGTCATGACGTTGTATTTCATCCGCAACTGATAGCCGCGTATTCGGGGAGATAGTTGTAGCCATACTGCGGTTATCGGCTGTTCGGCGAAGGTCTTTAATCGCTTGAACTTGCGCCGACCAATATGAGACTGCTACTTGGATTTAGCGGCCGCCGTAATGAGGTCGGTCAACTGCTCGATGCGAAAAGGTTTGTAGAGTACGTCGGAAATCCCGCTGGACGTGAGGGCGGCGCGATCCAGATTCGCTTCCCATCCGGTCACGAGCACGATGGGCGTATCGGAATGAAGCTTGCGGATCTGACGCGCCACTTCGATTCCGGACATATCCGGCATGGCCAGGTCGGTGAGTACGATGTCGAATCTGCCGGACACTGCCCGGCGAATTCCTTCCTGCCCGGACTGTGCCGTCACGACGGCATATCCGAGCGACTGACACATAGCGGCGATCAAGTCAAGTATAACCGGCTGATCATCGATGGCCAGTACTCGAACGGCAGACTCGCTGCCGGATCTTTCAGCCGTTGATGACTCCGATACCGCCGGGAACTTGAATGACAGATAAGCAGGCGACGGGGAAACGCGGTCGGCTGCAAAGTAGCAGACACCCTGGGCAACATGTCGCAGAAAGACATCCCCCGGGTGATCGCGGAACGCCTGCTCGGCGATCTGATATTGACCGAAATCGGCTACTCGCTCGACCGGAGGGAAATTGCGCCGATGGCGCGAGATGTCGAGATAGACGTACTCTTCTTTTGCATAGGTGGCAATGGTGATGATATCGTCATCCGCTGAGACCGCCGCAAATCGATTGAGTAGTTCCTCGAAGAATTCCGTCAGAGCCTCCTCCGCAAACGGCACGGGCCCGATCTGAGACGTTCTCCGGCTGATCTCGCGCGCTTTCCCGCCCGCCAGGTAGAGCCCCGCGGAGACATGGAGACGGCCGAGCACGGCCGAAACGATGTCATTCAGTGTTGGAGTTGGATGAGCACCGGCGGCGCCGGGACTCCCACCCGAATGCAGCGGTGTCACAGCTTCTTTCACAATAGCGGCCGCTCGCTCAGCTTCATCGACAATACTCACCAGCTGCAGACGTACATCACCGGCGAGGTCCTCCCGTTGCGAGGCAAGGTCCGCCGTGCCTATTACTGCCGACAGATGATTGTTGAGTTCGTTCACTGCCTGAGCCAGCCGATCATCGACCGGCATCTCGGACACAAGTGCCATTGACCTCTTCCTGGTCGCCTCAACCGAAAGCAGGAACGAATAGAGATAGACCGCCAGCGTCAGCAATCGCTCCCACTCCATTCGCTCGGCATCGCCGATCCCCCGAATGAAGACGACCAGGAGCCCGACTGTTTTATTGTCATGCGTGACCGGGCAGACAGCCGCAAAATCGGCCGGCCCCTCTTCACCGAACAACTGCTCAAAGACATTTCGGTTGGTTTGGTCCATGCCGGCAAGTCCGGATTCGACGCTCTTGCGTCCGCCGGCGAACTGTGGTTGACGGTTGACCGCGGCCTGGCCGATCAAGCTCTCGCCGGGCTGAACGCACAGGTCCCCCATATCGATTCCGGCCAGAGCAGGGACGGCCGAATGGTAACTTCCCTTGTCATTACGGACGAGCATCAGCAGCAATGACCCGATTGGAAGCAGGTCGGACAGATGACGGGACAAAAAGGTGGGATCGGTGTCAAAGGAGAGCACCCGGTCACCGGCGCGGAGCAACTGCAGCACCTTTTCCAGACCAACACGGCGCGCAAGATCCCGTCGCGCCATGGTCTGCTGCCCCATGATCAGTTTGCCCAGCGACGCCATCAAGCTGAGTGTCTGCAGGTCCTTTTCATCGACTGAGAACGGTCCAGCCTCGCGCCGGAGCATCAGGGCGTCGATGAGGTCATCGCCACCGATCGGAAACAGCAGGGTTGAGCGCGTCACACGACTTCTTCCCCCGCTGTCCACCGCCTCCTGATTGATCACGAGGGGCTTCCTGCGCTCCAGCGCTTCAAGAAGCGCCACGCGGTAGTTTTCGGTTAAGTCGTCAATCGCTTCGCTGCCGCCATGAAACACCAGCCGGGCGTCGCGAACACCACCCAGGAATACTTCGGAACTCCCGAACATGCCCACGATCGATCGACAGAACTGGACGATGGGGTCGATACTGCCGTAGGCTCGCGAGGCGGCCTGCAGTCTTTGCACGAGCTCCTGGTTATTCAGGGTGGCGGTCTCGCTATCCTGCCTGAGAAGCGACATCTCTCGCACCAGGCGTGCCGAGTGAATTTTCTCGGACAACCAATCCGCCACCGGGGCGAGTGAACGCACGTCACTCCTTCCGAACCGATCGGCCTGCTCTGACAACAGCAACAGGACGCCAATGTTCTCAATGCCGGATGAAAGGGGCAGAATCAGCGTCGACCTGAAACGTATCAGCTCTGAGTTGCCCGGTGCGGCGCCGCCGTCAATGGAGCCGGCAATGGCCGGGTCCCCGAGTTCTATAGACTGGCGCACCATGGGAATGTCCAGTGAAAGATGCTCCAACGCGGCGATTTCCGCTTTGGAGAGTCCGTGCCAGGCGCCGAGGATCAATTGTCGCTTCGTGCGATTCATCAGGAATATCGCACCGACGCAATTCGGCAATGGAACAAGAACCTCCTTGAGTGTCATATTCAACAGTTCAAGCAACTGGTGGCGGTGGCGGCCATCCTGCTGAAGGTTGGTGAGCACACTGAGGTGTGTTTCTCGAAGCTGCAACTCCTGTTCTTTGTCCCGGTGCAGGGTTTCCCGCCGGCTCAGGGCCATGGCGATCAGGGCAAGAGCTATCGCCGCTATCAGGAACTGGGCCAGGTCGATCAAGGGATATGCGGTGACTACAAACCATGTCCGATAGTCTTTCACCGCCTCCGCCCATTGCCACGACGCCGCCAGGAAAAGCAACAGTGCACCCACCACGTACAGCACTCGTCCGGCCAGGTCAATTGTGGCAGCTATCCGCAACCGCCAGGCTATATAAGCGAGAAGAAGCAGTACCAGCAGTGGTGCCAGTATATTGGGAAGTGCCGCCGTCATGAATTCGATGCCACCAAGTCGCCGTGCAGGGTGAACGCGTCAGCAGCCGTGATCTTGATCCGAACGATATCGCCGGGTTTCGTTCCATTGGAGGACCGAAAGAGGGCCGTCTTGTTCCCCTCGGTGCGCGCCCGCAGATACTCCTGCGACCGGCGCGAGAACCCTTCCACCAAACCGTACCTGGTTTGAGCCAGTTCGCGCTGGTTCCGCTTATAGCTGATTTGCTGCTGAAGTGCAATGAGCTTGTTGAGCCGACGGATCTTGTCCGCTTCGGGTACGTCGTCCTCATATCGCGCTGCAGTTGTTCCGGGTCGGACCGAATAGCGAAACATGAAGGCGCTATCATATTGCACAGCCCGTACGGCTGCCAGAGTCTGCTCGAACTCGTTCTCCGTTTCCGTTGGAAAACCGACGATCAAGTCGGTCGTAATAGCCACGTAATCGAGCTTTTTGCGGATGTATTCGATGATCTTCAGGTAGTGCTCGACGGTGTACAGCCGGCCCATCTTGCTCAGTACGCGGTTGTTTCCGGACTGCAACGGCAGATGGATGTGCGGCAGCAGTTTGGGCTCATCGGCCATGACTTCGACCAGCCGTTTGGACAAGTCCTTCGGATGGGACGTCATAAATCGGATTCGTCGGATCGGCGTTTCGCCGGCCACTCGAAGGAGCAGGCCGGGGAAATCGAGGTCATGGTATCGATAGCTGTTGACATTCTGCCCGAGCAGAGTGATCTCAACCACGCCCTCATCCGCCATTCGCCTGACGGCATCGACGATATAATCCGCCGAATGCGCCCGCTCTTTGCCCCGCACATACGGTACTATGCAGTAGGTGCAGTAGTTGTCGCAGCCACGGGAGATGGTCACAAATCCGGAGAACGGTGTCTCTTTGATGGGTTGAATCTGATCCAGGTTTTCGTGACCGAACGCGGTCATGACGGCCGACGTCCCCTCGATTCCTTCGATGGCATCGGGCAACTCGAACAGCCGGTCAGTCCCCAGTACAAAGTCCACGTGCGGTGCTCTCCGCATCAGCTCCGATCCCAGGCGCTGCGCCATGCAGCCAACCACCGCGACTTTGAGCCCGGGCCGAGACTTCTTGTAGTGGTACAATTCCCCAAGCCGTCCGAATACTCTCTCCTCCGCCTTCTCACGCACCGAACAGGTGTTCAGGATAACGAGATCCGCCTGGGATTCGTCCTCCACCCGGCGGTACCCGCGGGTGGTTAGAGTAGAAGCAAGAGTGGACGAGTCCGCCAGGTTCATCTGGCAGCCGTATGTCGAGATATGGAATGTCTCAGGACGAGAACTGTTGTTCATCGCAAAATCCCTTGGCAAGTATCCTGTCGCGCCCGGCAACTGGGTCCAATGAAAGGGGATTTGGCCAACCGCGCAACATAATTTGAAGCCGCACCAAGACCCAGCGGTTCGGCTCCGAGGCCGCCCAAAAAAACAGGGCCCTCGATTCATCGAGGGCCCATACAGGCACTTCGCCAGTCAGCCAATAATAGACGTGCCCGACATTTTCACGGCACGCAGCCGATCACCGGCGGCGGTCCGGAAAAGAAGAGGTAATCCACAAGGAGTGTCAAATCGGCGATGTCGACCGCGCAACTGGCATCCATGTCCGCCAGGTCAATCACCACGGGCGCCGGCCCGGAGAAGAACAGATAGTCGATCATCATTTGAAGATCTGAGATGTCCGTGGTGCCGTCCATATTCACGTCACCCGGCACCAACACCCGGGGCTCGATCCGGATCGTGAACTGCGATGAATCGGACGCTCCGCTGTTGTTGTCCGTTACCCTCACCAGGAATGTGAAATTGCCGCTGTCGGCGGTCGTGCCCGAGAGTATTCCCGTGGAACTGAAGGTGATGCCCGATGGAATAGAGCCGGAAGCGATCACAAACGAGCGGTTAGCCGAGCCGCCGCGCGCCAGCACGGTATCGTTGTACGCGGTATACTGAAGGCCATCGGTCAATTCCGAGTCGAGCGTCACGATATGCAGAGTCCAGCTCGCCATGCCTGCATTCTTGAGCACCCACCCGGCGGGATCAAGCGAGACGTTGGTAACGCTGTTGGCCACGATGTATTTGAACAGTTGCTGGCGCTGGTTGATATCGGCGACCACCGTATCCGATGACGCCGCCGCGTGGTCCACGGCAAAATCAACCGGCATCCGAAACACCTGCGGGTTGGAGGTCTGTGTCTGCTTGACGAAGATATACACGTAGTAGCCGCCGCCGATCCTCGCCTCGCTGTACCACTGATACTGATAGGTTGGGCGGAGCGTACCGTATATCCAGTCCTGGATGAAATTGTGGATATTGACGCCGGTCGCGGCCTCAACCACGTCACGGAATTCTTCAGTGGTAGCAGAGCCGTGCTGATACGGCGAGTTGTACCACGCGGTCATGGCATCAGCGAATTCGGCTTCGCCCAAAATGCCGCGCAGCATGTGCACCACCCAGGCGCCTTTGTCATAGACAATTGAACCAAAGATGTTGTTCACTGAGCTGGTGTCACTGATGTAAATGGTGCCTCCGCCGCTATAGGCCATGCCGTTCATGTAGGTGTGGTAGGCCGACCAGCCGTCGCGATTCAGATAATACACTGCCTCGCCATACGAGGCGAACCCTTCGTTCAGCCAAATATGCCCCCATGACTTACAGGTGATCATGTCCCCCCACCATTGATGCGTGAGTTCATGCACCACAACCGGCTCGGAGAACCCGAATGACGAACCGGTCATGGAGGTCATGGTCTGGTGCTCCATCCCACCACCCCATTCGAAATTGGAATGGCCGTATTTCTCGGTCAGGAATGGGTACGGTCCGAAAGTCTGTGATAGCAGACTAATTGCCTGAGGGGTAATACCGTAACGCGGCAGAGAATACGTGTACTGCGCGGGGTACACAGCATGCGTGAGCAGCATGGAATCCTGGTTGCCGTTGTAGCGGTACCAGTCATGCCATACCGTGTAGCGGGAGATAGCCACCGAAAACAGATAGGTGACCATGGGATAATGGACCGAGTAATAGTAGGTCTTCGTATTGGCGCTGGTGGCAATAGTCGAATCGAGTGACCCGTTGGATCCGCAGTAGAAGCCGCTGTCGACTTCGATTGCGATCTTGTAGGAATCAACCTTGTCGTCCGGACGGTCCTTGCATGGCCACCAGGTACGCGCGAAGTACGGCTCCGAAAGCGAGCTGATCACCTTGGATCCATAAATGTTGATGTCGAACGAGAAAGCCTGAAAGCCCCCCTCAATCGGATGCCCCTGATAATAGAAGTCGAATTCGAACTGCTGGCCGGTGTTATACGTCTGGTCCAGGGTAACTGTCACCACGTTCCCGAGGCGAGTATAGGCAAGCTGACCCGTGGGCGCCACGATTGAATCGATCACCATGTTGGAATACAGATCGACTTCCACCTGCGACACCCCGTTCTGGGCGGCCTCGGCCACGAATTTCACCCGGCCGTAAAGAATCTCGGTCGTATCGTTCACGCGGATGTAAATGTCATGGAATTTGACATCGTAATTGGTTTGCGTGCTGGCCGGCACCGCCTGTACGGCCTGTTCGGCGTATTGCTTGTTCAGAAGCGCACGCGACTTGGCTTCCCACATCTGCTGGTGGAGCTGGGCAGGCGTGGCGCTGCTCCAGTCACCCGCGGATTCGGACGGCTGTGACAAGGGGATATCAAACGTGAGGAACAAAAGAATTGTGAGGGTGAGGAGAATACGAAGCCTTCCGGCGATCATGCTCACCGAGTACCTCCAGGGTGTCATAGGTTTACGCCCAGCCTGTTGTCTTGTACATCGGGCGCTCTGAAGTAATCCTGAATAAGATAACGAAATTCCCGATTCTGTCAACCATTCGATACGTCGGTCGGCTGACCGGACAAAACGAGCGCGCCCGAGGTATCCCCGGGCGCGCTTTGTTTCATTCTGACTGAGCAACTCAGTATGGGTTGCCGCAGGGAATCGGACCGCCCTCCCACAGGTACAGCACCATGTAGGTCAGGTCGGCAATATCCACCACGCCATCACAGTTGCAGTCACCGACAATGTACTCCGGGCGCGGCGGTGACTGGTTGCTGAAGAGGTACGACACATACTGCGTTATGTCACTAATATCGAGCACGCCATCCCAGTCCATGTCGCCGTGGAACCGCCAAATGCGCAGTTCCAACACCATCTTCTGCGGACTGTTGGATGCGGTCGGCGCCTCGACGTAGAACGAATCACGATAGGTGCCGAGAGTCAAACTACCCGGGCTCACAAGCCCACCTATAGACCCACGCACGTTACCGGACGTCGCGGTGGGTTCGAACCAGGGTATAGTCTCAACGAAACTCCACGGCATGCATCCGGGATACACATTCTGGATGTCGGTCGCAATTGGGAACGGTCCCGAGTCTTCCTGACGCGGCGTGATAATGGTGGTGCGTGTTATCGACATGACCGGTGTCTGATCGCCGGGTATCTTGTTGTATTCGACTATGACATATTGCGGCGAATTGATGGCATTCAGGGCCGAGAACATGATCGTGTCGTAGTAGGTACCAAGCGGCAGGTTGGTAACTCTGGCCGTCGCATAAAACGTAAACGGTGCGTTGACCTGAGTGGCGTTTAGGAAAAACAGGCTCGATTCGTAGGTGGCGGTCACGGTCAGCGGATTATCCGCACCGAAATTGGCGAGGACGGTGAAATCCGAGGGCACGCTTGTCGAATCGGAACATTCATAGACATTCAAATGGATCGTGTCTCGACTAAAGTGCATGATCGCCGGATTATTGACCACGTGGAACTGGAATACGACCGGGAACGGAGAATTGCTCGCTTCGTTGGAGACGACCCAGAGCGTGTCGTACAGGTTCTGGCCGGCGAGCGCACCGGTCAGGTCGAATGACACCTGCACCGTCTGCGGTTGCGTACCCGACGACGGCACTGCGCCAACGATGCGCGACGAACTCTCCTGGATGGTGAAGTCATACGTACCGCCACCGGCATTGTGCACATAAATGTCCCGCGGAGGGGGCGTGGTCGACGGCAGATCGACGATGATGTAATTGAACGCCGAGTCGACGGCGATAAGCGGCAAGTCAGAGGCTATCGTCAGCCTCACCGGCACTTTGACCGAATCGTTGGTCGCGTTTGGATCCGTGACCAGGATCGTGTCATAGTAGATGCCGATCGGCAGACCGGTGATGTCGGTAGTCACCACCACCTCGCCGGAATTCACGCCTGAGGTCGGATTGAGCGACAACCAGCTTTCGGTATGCGTTACCGACCAGTTCAGGGTCCCTCCCGCACCGTTACTGATCGCCAGCGTGTCGGGGGCAGGATTGGCACCATTGACCAGCGCGTTGAAGAAAAAGGCCGTTGGATTCACAACGATAAGCGACGGCGGCGGCGTAACAGTGAGTTTAACGTACACGAATTGCGGGCTGTTCAGCGCCGGCGGCGCATCGACCTGGATGGAGTCAAAATAGACCCCTGTAGTCAGACCAGTGATGTTTATCGTCACCAGGATATTTCTCGGAGTTGTTCCCTGTATTGGTGCCTTGGACATCCATGTGGCGTTCTCGGTTAGCGTGAAGTTGAGCGGCCCGGCGCTTGATGTGATGTCGAAATTCTGGCTGGCCGGATTCGAGCCGCCTTGAATGGCCGAGAATACGAGCGTATCTTCGGACAAGACAATGTTGGCCGGCGGCACGTAACCGGTGTCGAAGATCAAATAGCAGTGCGGGCCGTCCCACTCCGGAAACCTGTTGATTCCGCCGGAAGCCACCCATTTCCAGGTGCCGCCGGGGCGGAAAAAGGAGGAATCGATACATAGATGGAGATTGTGGGACGCCGTATGAACTTTGTGGGCCGTCACCGCCCAGGCGGTGTCGTTGAATCCGGGCGGCAGACCCGGCGAGGAGATCTTCGCACCGAGAAAGGCGATCGTGTCCGCATCCAGCCCGTCGTTGCTGAATCGATTGATCACATATTGCAGGTCGAAATTCGCCTTGCTCAGGATCGCCTGGCCCGGCGTGGGGTCACCGGGGCGCCAGCCCAGGGTGTCGCCGGTGCTGCTGTCCCATACCGCGCCATCCGGCGAATAGACGCGGAATCCGTTACTGACGGCAAAGTTGAAGCTGTCGTTCCTAAGGCGGAGTATCCACCGGACATCGTTGCCGGCCAAAATCGTATCAGGCCCCTTCAAACCGTAGACGCGGTCGAGCGAGATCGTAAAATAGGGTGAGGCGGGACTCGGACCGGATTGTCCGGACACGGATGCCACCGCCAGCACGAGGACGCCGACCACGGCACACAGCACGTGCGACTTCATATCATTGCCTCCATGCGCAGTATGGTTCTTGCACTGTTTATCGTATGGCGTTTTCTCATACAGTTGGCGAGTCATTCATCGCGCCGTCACCACCCGCCACCGTCAACGATTGCGATGTACGATCTCCCGGACCGGAGCTCACACGCTCTGGGGTGTGACTGCCGCTTACGTAACAAGAAAGTAGTCTGTAGGACACAGGGACCCTATACGTCGTCCTGTTAAATATACCCTGCATAGAGGGCGTATGTCAAGCCTTTATTGACTGTGCTGTGTCAGAGAATCGTTAGCGTGACAGGTGTAAAGTGGATCAGCGTTTTCGTTGCGACCCCGCAGCGACGCTGCGGTTCTTGTGCGTGCGGGTCCGGCGGCGGCGCGCCCGCGCGATCTCGCGCGCGAATATTTTTTCGAGCGTATAGGTAGACGGCGTGTAGTTAAGCAAACACAACTCAAACAGTTGATCCACCCGTTCGATGAAATGGAACTTTGTTTTGCGAACAATATCGCGAGGAAGTTCTTTAATGTCCTTCTGGTTCTCTCTCGGCATCACGACATTAGTAATTCCGGCGCGGTAGGCGGCCGAGACTTTTTCCTTGATTCCGGCCACCGGCAACACCCGTCCCCGCAGAGTTACTTCACCGGTCATGGCGATATCGTTGCGGATGGGACGTTCGGCCATAACCGACGCGATCACCAGACACACGGTCACACCTGCAGATGGTCCGTCCTTGGGGATTGCTCCCGAAGGAAAATGAATGTGAATGTCAAACTCGTTGAAATCATTAGAATCGATACCGAGTACATCAGCTTTAGATCGAACGTAGGAATGGGCCGCTTGAATCGACTCGCGCATGACTTCGCCCAGTGAACCGGTGGTGATGATCTGCCCCTCCCCTTTCATCTTGAGCCCCTCGATGAACATTAACTCCCCACCCGCCCCCGTCCAGGCCAGGCCCGCCACGTACCCGATCTCCGGCTGCTTTTCGATTTTTTCTGGAATGAACGTCGGCGTGCCGAGGTACGATTCGAGGTTCTTTTCGGTGATGTGCCAGGAATTCTTCTTCTTGTCCGCTTTCTCCAGAGCGATCTTGCGGCAGATCTTCTCGATCTGTTGCGAGAACCCCAGCAGGCCCGCTTCCTGGGTGTAGCTGTTGATGATCCGAGCCAGAACCTTCTCGTTCACCTTGAACTCGGATTTCACCAGCCCATGTTTCTTGAGCAGACTCGGGATGATATACCGCTTGGCGATGACGATCTTCTCGCGCTCAATATATCCGGGCAGATCGATGATTTCGAGACGGGGAACGAACTGCTCCGGGATCTCTTCGAACGAGCGCACCGAGCAGATGAAAAACACCTTGCTCAGGTCGAAGGGGATGCCGATGTAGCTGTCGAGAAACCGGGCGTTCCGACGCGGGTCGATTACTTCGAGAAGGGCCATGTTGACCGATGAATCATTGTCAACATTGAAGTAGTCGATGTCCTCGATCAAAATGACGGGGTCGCAGGTGCCGGCTTCGCGCAGCGTGCGAAGGATCTTCCCCGGACTCGCGCCGAGGTACGTGCGGCCCGACCCCTTAATCTCGGCAACGTCGGTGATACCGCCGGCGGAAATGCGAATGAACTCCTTACCGAGTGCGCGGGCGATCGCTTTCGCCAGCGAGGCTTTGCCGGTGCCGGGAGCGCCTATCAGACAGAGAGTCGGACCTTCATCAACACCGCCAAGAAGCTTTCGTACCGACAGCCGCTGGAGAATCTGCTCTTTGAGCGCCACCGGGCCAAAGTAATCCGATGACAGGATCCGTTCGACGTCAGATATCTGGTACTCCTCGGCAGAACATTTCCCCCATGGCAGGTTCAAAAGCCAATCAAGATATCCCTTCGTAGCGCCGTATTCGGCTGAGGCCGGCGACAGCTGCCCAAGGCGGTCGATCTCGATACGGGCGCGCGCGATGACTTCGGCCGGAAGATCGGCGGCATTCTTGACAATATGTCTGAATCGGGCGGCGTCTTTTTCCTCGGTCGGGTCTTCCCCAAGCTGGCGCCGGATCTCATACAACTGCTGTCGCAGGAAATATCGTTGCTGCTCCTCGGCGATCCGCTTCTTTGTGTTCTCGTTGATGTTCAACACTGTGGCCACGCGGTTCAATTCGCCGTTCAGATAGAACAGGAGCCGCTCATAGCGTAGTTCGAGTGTGGCCGCCTCCAGTAGTTCCTGTTTGGCCCCGAGCGAGAAATGGAACAGCGCCGCTACGCGATCCGCCAGAAGCGACGGTTCTTCAGCGTTCACTTTGAGGACATTTGACAACTCCGGAGAGTAGATCGGGTCGAGGTGCGTGATCTCGGTGACGATCGAAATGACCTCCTCCACTCGTGCTTTGATATTCTTGGCCACGTACGGCGGGTCATCGATACCGTACACGGTCCCCTTCATGAACGGCGTGGTGCCGGTGATCTGATTGATCGAGGCGCGGCGGATCCCTTCAAGAGTCACCATTTTGGAGCCGCGCGGACCATCCTTGACGTCACGAATCGCGGCAAACACGCCCACCTGCTGGATCGGTGACTGGTCGGGTGTGGCTACCTCGGCATGAGAATAGGAAGCAACAAACTCCCTGGCACCGTTTGAACAGTGGGCAACAAGTTCAAGGTTCTCAGGTCGACTGACCTGAACGGCCAGAATCATCCCCGGAAACAAAACCCCGGTCATCAGGGGCAGAATCGGGTATTCCGCCTCGACATCCGAAGTGACGATCGGCAACTGGTTGCGGCTGCGAATGATCATACTGGTGCCTTAGCCATCTGTATCGGCTAAGTGACGCTATTTCAACAGCAAAGATCGTCCCGCCGGTCCGGTTGTCAATCGGAATTCTGCCCGTCAATGGTCAGTTGCAACCGACCTGTCGTCAGAGACTTACCTGCGCATTCGAACGACTCTCGGATACCCGTGTCGCCGGAACCAGTTGCCGTAGTTCATAGTCGAAGTGGTTCCGCAGATTCTCGAAGTTGATGACGATCTTGTCCGGTTCGACATCCAGCCGGTAATAGCCAAGCCGGTTGTTTTCGAACACGGGCCAGCTTGAGCGCAGACCAGTGTACAGTTCGCTTTTCATCCGGTACAAATACCGCGCCTGGTTGAATCCGGACTCGATATCCTCTTTGTATATCCAGCCGCCATCGCGGTTGGCGCGGGCCCAGGCCAGCTTGGTGAAGTACTTAAACGATTTGCCAGTTAAACGAAGCGGCACGCCGTTGATTTTCACCAGATACCGGTCGCCGGTCATGCCACCATCGATCTCAATCGAGTCCGGCTTGGAACCGATCATCTCGCACGAGGTCATGTAGGGTGCAGTCATGGGGAGTTCCTCCTTGATTGATTTGAGTAGTTCTTTAATTATGTCTGCTTTGCTATTGGATGATAAAAGCTTCGTAAGTTCGTCGCTTGAAAGCTCCGCGAGCGCTGAGAGTTCCTCAATCCCCGCGGCGTGGAGTTTTGCGAAATCGCCGCGCCGAAGAACACGGCCAAGCTGAACGTGCATCTCCTCCATTGAGACCGGCAGCCCGTGTTGCAGACTGAAGGCATGCTGGCGGAGCGACAGAATGATGGGGTCACTCCGGTCGACCGTTTCGAGGAGTGCGGCAACGCCGCGAACCAAATGCGCGGCGGTCTCGCCAAGATTGGTCAGTTGCCCCAGATGCAGTTGATACCGTTCTTCCAGACGCTGGACCGGGACAAGACGACACCAATCGTCGAGCGCCAGAGTTGCCTTGAGCATAGCGGCGGCCCGGTACGAAAGCGGCTGGCGACGGTGGCTGCCCGGCAAAAACTCGCCGATCTCTTCAACCGCATGGTCGAAACGCTGGTAGAGCGTTTTCACGGCACTGTTGTCCACCAGTTCCCGTCGTGTCAGTATGCCGGCCGGAATGGTCCAGTCCGGCGAACCGAGCGCCAGCGCAGTCCAGCCGAACGGCGTGGACGGGCGATTGTTCGCCATTCCCATCAGAAGGTGCAACCCCTCGCGGCAACTAAGTCCGTTTCGCGCGATGGCGGCACCGACAGGAGTTGCCGCAATGTCACCGTCGTCGCCATGCCGGACGACAAGGCCGTGTTCAGCCAGACGCTCCAGCACGGATAACCAGGAAATGGTGAGCGGCTCACCCCCTCTGTTCCGGAAGGTGTGCACCAGTAGCCGCTCGCAGTCATTTGTCCGTCTCACGAGGCCGGAGACAATCATCGAGAGGAGCCAATCCTCCTGCGGCATCGAATCAAATGCCGAAGACAGCGTGCCGGTTGACTGGTCATCGATATAGTGCCGCCAGAGCAGTTCCTGATCGAAGACCGATTCGGCCAGCACGACTGCGCGTCCGGGTCCGGAAACGGCCATGCCGAGACGCCCGGCGCGACCGGTCATGTTGTCGAATTCCGCCCGCGAAATCGGTATCAACCCGGGGCGTTCGCCGTAAACGCCGGAAGTGAACTTGACTGTCTCCAGAAAGACGGTGTCGGCCGGAAGGTTGACGCCCAGTGCCAAAGTGGTCGTGGAGAACAGCACTTTGATCTCTTTGCGTATAAACGCCTGCTCTATGGCCGCGCGCTGGTCCGCCGACAAATCGGCATTGTGAAAGGCCACCCCGTGTGACAGGGTTGAATGTAAAGAACGAATCAGGAACGACGGTTCTTCATCGAGCAAGGAACTCAACGCGCTCTCAGCCGATGGCCAGTCCACCATAGCGGCCAGACGGAACGCCAGATCGATAGTCTCCCGCCGCGATTTCACGAACACCAGCGTGGAGCCGGGCTGTTCTTTGATCTGTCTCAGGATCGCCGCGTCTGAGTTCTCCCCGCGTTCGGTTTTCAGAAACGGCTCCATTCCATCGCTGCCGTCGTTGTATGAGCGGTATTTGAACTCCCCGTTGGTGGCAACACCCCGGATAAGGTCGACCGGCCGGGTCGTCTCGGCAACCACCTCGGCATTGAGCCAATCTGCCAAACGTGCCGCCGAGAGATCACCGATAACCGCTGAAAGCCCCAGCAGCGTTGGCCGGTAGGTAGCAGCGACGATCTTGGTGAGAAGTCGCTCCAGGAGCGCCCCGCGGCCCGGCTCGGCGATCATCTGAAGTTCATCGACCGCCACCAGCGCCACGTTGCGGAGCGCGTCCAACGAGGCGGTAAGCAGCAGATCGAGCTTTTCGTAAATGGCAATCGCAAGTTGATAGTCACCATCAGCGAAACGCCGATCGTTCTCCGGGTGGTCGCCGGTGACGATGAGGCAATCGACCCCCAGCGATCCAAACACGGTGCTTGCACGGCGGAATTTTTCTTCCGCGAGCGATTTCAGCGGATACAGCAGGATAGCCTTCTGCCGCGACGCAATTGCCCTGGCTGCCGCCAATTCGGCACAGAACGACTTGCCCGACGAAGTAGGCGCAGTGACGATCAAGCTTCTCCCCGGGCCGGTCTCGCCGGGGTTCCCCAAAAGTCCTTTGCGCACCGCTTGCCGCTGAACCGGCAACAGGGTCTCCCCTTGCAGCTCCTTCCATACAGCCAGCAGTCGAGCCGGAATACCGTATCGCTCAAGATCACTCAGTCTCATATCCGCGCCTTTTCTGACCCCGCCTCATTTCTTCATCCACCACAGGTCCCGAACCCGCACGACGGGCAACTGAAACAGAGCCCAGACCGGATCAAACCGCTGCCGCAATCCGGGCAGGTGCCGGCATTGTGAAAGCAGAAGTCCTCATCGTGGTAGGCGGGCGCCGCCTCTATTTCATTGTCCAACGCCACCAGATACCGGCCAATCATCGTTTTGCCCGGAGCCGAATACACAACCGAACCTCTCAGCCCCTGCCCGGAGAACGAACTCCCTGTGTCCATGCTGAAATCCATCATGGCCTTCTTCCTTTTCGCCTAATGCTCGCTGATTATATCGACTTGAACGAAGAATACTGCACACTTGTGCAGTTGTCAAGAGGAAAATGTTGGATTCTCCCGGCCCAGAAATCGCCCCTTGGCGGACAACGAGTTACCGATGCTGCCCGGGAAAAAAAACGGCGCCGATTGTCTGAAACCGGCGCCGTCGTGCTGAAAAGTGGATTGAATCAGAGGCTCGAAAGGATCACTCTGTCAGCACAAACTTCACCCGATAGGATACCCAGCATTTGACGGGATACCCGTTCTGAATCCCGGGCTTGAACTTGTTCTGATGCGCGACTCCAAGCGCCGCGTCGTCCAACACCACGCTTCCAGAGGTGCGATAAACAAATGCATCTGCAACATTCCCCTGTTTGTCGACAAGCGCCCTTATCCAGACTGTCCCGCTTATGCCGGCCAGCCGAGCCATCCGGGGATATTCGGGCTGAACCTCCAAAACGAACTCCGGTTCGATCTCAAGGATGATGAGTGATTCCGGCGATGGAAACGCGTCGGCGGCGGCCCCCGGGACAACAACACTGCCCGCCCCAAAGTCAGAATCCAATCCTGTCCCAATAAGAGCCCGCAATTCCAATTGGCTCGGAATCTGCCCCAGGTCATCTGAAAGCAGATCATCATCGACAGGAACCGGAATGCCTCCTTCGACCACCGGTCTGGCTGGATTTATGGGCTGTACTTCCGGCTTTTCCAGAATCACGGTCGGCGTGGGTAATATCCACGCGGAGACTGTGTCAGCGGTTTTGAGAGGCTGAATCACGAGCGGAGCCTCCTTTGTCATGACCAGACCTGATACGCCTACGATCAGTGCGGTGAAGAGAATCACGAGCCCTTCTGCCAGGATCATGTTTTTCTGATACGCCGCTTTGAGTTCGTATGCACCGTAGGCGAGATACAGTGTCGAGTTGGATGATGTCATAGCCTCAGACCTCCTTTCTGCCCTCGGACCAAAACAGTCCTTTCAAGAGGATGACGTTGAAGCACTCTACTTTGATTAGTGACTGGACGAAGATTCCTTCCCGAAAAACGGAAAATGAAAGCGGCATCGCTGGTGATAGCGACGCCGCTGAAATTGGCGAATTGCGAATAGCGGGGGTCAGTCGGTCAGTTTGAACTCCACTTTGTACGTGACCCAACAGATTACCGGACGGCCGTTCTGAATACCTGGTTTGAACTTGTTCTGGAAGGCCGTCTTCACGGCCGCCTCGTCCAGCGATGGCGTGCCGGAGGATTTGCCCACTTGAGCGTCACGTACATTCCCATCCTTGTCGATCAGAGCCTTTACCCACACTGTACCGGCGAGACCAGCCTGTTTGGCAAGCCGAGGAAACTCCGGTATAACTTCGTGAATCATCTCAGGCTGGATTTCGACCGGCACAAACTCATCCGGTCGTGGAATGTACTCTTCCTCCTGGATGTCCACTACGACATCGCTCCCCTGCGAGGCGCTGATATCGGGCGCCACAATCTCTGCCAGTTCTTCTTTGGTTGCCAGCGTGACATCCTCATCCGCCACCTCTTCGTCGGCCACCGGTTTCGGGATACCGATCTTGGGAGCGGCGACGTTTGCCTCAGGCACCTTCACTTGCGGGGGCCGTTGCGTAATGGTCGGCGGCGGACCCAGTTCAGCTATGGTCTTGATGACCGTCGGTGCGCCATATACCTTTTCACCGGACCGGATGGCCGTTACGACCCAGACTACTATTAGAACCAACACGACCAGCGCAATAACCGAGCCGGTCCCCAACATGAAGTTCTTCTGGTACCTCGATTTCAGTTCATACGCACCGTAAGGCGAGTACAGGGCTTGGTTTGCGTGTGCCATTACATCTCACCTCGATTCCGCGCGGCCGCCTGTGCCTCAAGCATAATGTTGTCGTCCCGCTCTTCCCACTCTCCCATAGCATAACGATAGGAGAATTTCTGGTCCGACGGAATCTGGTCTACTTTTACGCCAAGCTGCTTGGCCGTATAGGCGTTCCAGGAACGCTCGATCAAGTCAATCTCATCCAGAATATTCACCATATCGTTATAGGTGGCCTTTCTGTTAATTAGAACAAGCGTGCTGAGCTTGGAGTTCTCCCGGTTGAGATTGACCAGAAGGTGCTGCAGCGAATCCGAGTTCAACTGGTAGATAACCGAATCAGGCTTGTTCCGGTCGCTCGGAATCAGCTTTGGTAAATTCTCCGGAGTAGCCCGCCTAAGATGCCACCAGTATCTGCCCTGTTCGTCAACACGAAGGGTCAGTAGATTCGACTCTGCGATGTCAATGACTGTATCATCCTTGGGCGGCAGGTTGATTTCCATCGCCTGCGGCATTGCGAACACCGTGGAGACCATATAAAATATCAGAAGCAGAAAGGCGATATCGACCATCGGCGTCATGTCGATACGGATGGCGACACGGCGTTTGGGACGCCTGAGTCCCTTCTTTCCACCTTTTTTCTCTCTCTGTACTACTTCGCCGGCCATGCGGCACTCACACTCCTTTCAATCCGCCTAAGGCGGACGACACCGTTCCTCTTACCCCACCTCATTGTCGGTGATGATCAGGAATCGCTCCAGAGCGTTTTCCTGCATCTGCTTCATGACGTCCTGCATGACCCCGAATTTCGCCCGGCGGTCCGCCTTGATCACCACAAGCGCCTTGTAATTCTTGGCGCGGGCGCGAAGAATCTGCTCGGCCACACGCGAAGGCGGGGTCGTGATCACCTTACGGACGTTCGACGCCACATTCTGACCGTCGATATTGATGGTGTCCTTTTCGACGTAGTCGACATAGATCGAGTCGTACTTGGTGACGGTGATATTGATGATATCCTTGTCGGGCAACTCAATCTGCGAGTGCGACTGGGGCAGTTCGACCGCCCGCGCTTCCGGCGGTTTGAACTGCGTCGTCGCCATATAGAAAATCAGCAGCAGGAATGCAATATCGACCATGGGGGTCATATCGATCCTAATGCCGACGCGACGCTTGCCTTTACCCGACATAGTTTAGATACCCTCTTTCGACTTCAGTATCTGCATCACCTCAAACGTGGCCTCGTCGGTGGTGTAGTTGAAGGCGTCTACCTTATTTACAAAGAAGTTATAGAAGAAGATCCCCAGGATACCGGAGATGAGACCGCCGGCCGTGTTCACCAGTGCTTCGGAGATTCCAACCGCGAGCTGTGAGGCATCGATAACACCGCCCTCGACGTTGCCGGTAGCTGCAAAGGCGCGAATCATACCGATCGTGGTTCCCAAGAGCCCGATCATAGTGGCGATGGAGGCGATGGTCGAGAGGGCGATCAAGTTGCGCTCAAGGAGCGGCCCTTCTAGGGCGTTGGCCTCTTCGATAGCCGCCTGCGTGAGCTGGATGCGCTTCTCGGCGTTCATGGATTTGTCGGTTTTCACTTCACGATACCGCTCGATACCGGCCCGGAGGACGTTGGCGGTGGTGCCGCGCTGCTTGTCACAGGCCGCCAAGGCGCCGTCGAAATCGTCTCCCTGAAGCAGGGTGACCAGCTTCTTGAAGAACACCTGAACGGAGCTCTTACCTTTGGCGTTGCCGTAGAGCGACAGATACCGCTCCACCACGAACACAATCAGCATACACAGGGTCATGATGAGAATGATGACCAGCGGGCCGCCTTTGTAGATCGAATGGACGATGGGGTTGGTGGCGGTACGGAACACGCCGTAGTAGAGGCCGATACCGATCAGAAAGGCCACCAGTGCATTGAGAGTCACGAAAAGCGTTTGTTTAACCATGGGAATTAGCCCTCCAGGCTAAAAGAGACATACACCGTTATATTTCGATACCCTTCGTCGCCAGGACGAGAAAGCCACCCAACGACACCAACATCCCCCACGACAGCGATCCGAGGAAAACCCCCGGGCCATAGCTGGAACCAAGGCTGGTATACAGTGCCTTGGCCGAGAAGCCGTAGTCACCGCCGATAAACGACACGACGAACGCCAGCGCCAGGAGAATCACCGGCAGCCAGTTCAACCGCAGCAGGTATTTGAGTTGCAACGCCAGGTCATCGCCAGTCTTTTTGGACTTCCACATGCCCATGAGCGCCCGGAACGGAAGCCAGACGCAGAGCAGTGTGTAGGCCAGCATGATGACGGCAGTCAGCATCAGGGATAATCCCGAAGAGAACATCTTGCCCGCGACATCGCCGATCGCAATGAGCGAACCGAAACCTGAAAGCTGCGCATACTCGCGGTGGGTCTTCCGGGACGCTCGCGCGGTCGTGATCACTTCTTCCTTCGGCTGACCGGTATCCTCACCGGTGACAGCCTGGGTCGCGGCCGGCGCCGCCGATTCCTCGACAATCTCCTTGTAGGCCGAGTACCACGGCAGGAAGAGCGACAGAAAGACGAGCGCCGCTGCTATGCTCAGGACGATCCGCTCTCGACCGGAGACGCGTTCCTCCAGCAGTTTGCACTCATCGCGCAGCAGGTCTCCCTGCGCTCGTTTAGCCTCGACCTTCCGTACCAACTCCGTTTTCTCAGCGTCATTTCGAAACAGGTCCTTCGGTTTCCCCGGATATACCTCGAAACCGATGTAGTGGAACCGTTCGTCCTGGCTGATCTGGCGCCCGGACGGCGTTTGTTTATCTTGATTTGCCATTCACACCCCGCATAAACGAATCAACCAACCCTTCACTCAAACGAATCAGAATTCAAACTGCGTGTCGTTCTGGCCCTTTTTGGCAACCGCGTTGCCGGGCTGACACTTGAGCACTTTGCCGTACCATTCATTGGCTGCTTTGAAATCGGCCTTGGAGCCGGCCTTGTCACTGGCGGCGCGGTCGGCCGCGCGCGAGTGGTAGGTCTGTGCGATCCACAGTATCAGGTCAACATCGCCGCAGGCCCCTTTGGCTTTAACCGTACAATCGTGCGCTGCCAGGAGAAAATCCAGCGCGCGCGAATAATTTTTCTGACACAAACCACCAAAGTAGGCAAAACCCAGGGACCGCTTGGCCTCGCAGTTATTCGGCTCGACGGTCAACACTTTCTCGAACATCTTCGAGCCGTTCGCACAGTCCTTCAATTGGAACAAGTAGGTGGTGCCGGCCAAGGAGAGCGCCTTGACATCGTTCGGCATGCACACCAGATACTTCTGGAGATACTCGACCGCGACCTCGTAGTAGTTCTTGTTCGGGTCAAGGCCGTTGGATGATACGGCCGCCACCGTGTCGGAACCCGTGGCACCGTCGATATTCATCTCGTCATCGACATTGGTGTTACCGGCGAGGTTCAGCGCGCAGAAACCGGCATTTTTGTAGATGTTGCAGCGTGAAGAATCGATACCGAGTTCGATCCGCTTGTCGTAATAGGTCAACGCTTGCGCGAAACTCTTCAGACTGTGGTATGAGACGGCCAGGTTCTCCAGCACCCGCTTTTGCGTGCTGTCGAACTCCAGCGACTTTTTGTAATATGTTACCGCATTGACATAGTCCCTGGCCTCCCGGTAATAATAACAGTCCCCGAGCAACTGATAGACCTCGCCGGTGGAAATGGTCGGCGTGTACTCCGGCCCCTGCTTGGCAACCCAGTCCAGGTGTTTGAGCAGCGTCTGCGCCGCTTCGTCGAATTTCTTGAGCCCCCAAAGCGCCTTGCCATAATTAAAGTAGATATCGCGCGGCTCGTACGGAATCGACAGCACTTGTTGGAAATAATTGGCGGCCTCTTCATACCCGCCCAAGTTGGAGTAAGCCATGGCGGTTTCGAAATAGGCGCGAACAGTGGAGGAATCCGACTTGGCGTGCGACAATTCAAGATACCGTTTGTACGAACCAATAGTCTCTTTGAAGCGGTTAGCCCGTTCCTCGCGGTTGGTGGTCGAGAGGGCTGCTTTGAAGTAGATACCGCCAGCCCGCATCCAGGCGGGAGCATGTGTAGAGTCCTTGGTGAGCACGATGCGGAGTTTCTCGATCGCGCATGAATAGTCTTTCATCTCGAGGCAGGCTTCCGCCCAATGAAAATAGACCTCGGTAGAACCGGTGTCGGTTTCGAGCGCCTTCTGGTATTCACCGGCTGCCAATGAGGGCACGCCAGAAGCGAGGTTGGCGTCGCCGAGATGGATGTGGAACAGCGCGTTCTTTTCGTCAATCACCAGCGCCTGGCGAAACGCCTTATCGGCCGCCTGGTAATCCTTCTTGGCCATCATCACCAACCCGAAGCCATCCTCGAACATGGCGCGCCCATCTTTGGACTTCTTGCGACCATCCTCCATGGTCTTCTCTGCATTCACCAGATCGCCAAGGTGCAGGTAGCAAAGACCGAGGAAGTACTGCGACTCATAGTCCTTCTTCTTCTTCTCCAGAGCGATCTCAAATTGCTGCCTGGCTTGTTCGTACTGACCCCGCTGATAGTGGATCCGTCCCAGCGTGTAGTAATTGACATTGTAGGCCGGGTCGACGGCAATATCCTTGTTGATAAGATCGATGGCCAAGGTCGTATCGCCGGCATCGAGGGCCTGTCTAATGGGGAGTTTGACATCCTGGGAGATCGCGGCCACAGTCAGAAGCAGCGCCGGCACGCAGGCCAGCCAAGTGGCGGGGCGATTCGAGCGAATTCGGTGCGTTTTATCTTTCATTTCTGTCCCAACAAAGACCATCAAGTTATGGTTCACTCAGTCAAAGTCAAGCGCTAATTTCCTTCGGATGTATGCGCGTAGCACGAACATACGCCCACGACACACGGCGCCCCATCTGGCGAATCCAGAGTGCAAGAAAGACGATGCCGAGGCAGCCGAGTCCCAGCACAAGCGCCAGTGCCAGGATGTCCCAGAACACGACTCCAAGGTAAGCGCATGCCGTCAGTTGCGAGATCGCCGATACCATATCCAGCCACCATATCAGTTTCGCCATCTCCTTCTTCCTTTCATTTATACTGACCAGTCGCCGGCTTCTTTCAGATTACCAATTACTATCAGCAGGCTGGACACGTGGTCACGCGAATATGGAGGTCATGGGGCATGCCTGCCTGGCCAAGAACTTCGCAACTTTTTACAAGACAATTGGTTGGCTGTTGGTCGCGCGCCCCCTCGGAATGTCACTCGGCCGAAAAGCGCAGAAACTGCGGACATGGCTATGGGAAGTCATACGCGAAATGCCCGACAACCAATTGTCGGACAATATGATAGAATCTGGAAACTACATTTCGGAGAACGGCATGAAGAGGTAGTCGATTCGTATGGTCTTAACGCCTGATGGCCTGATTCTGGCAAGCCCGGAGTATTTGATCGGCGAACCATCGAACTTCTGCGCCGGATAAAAGCGCAACTGTCTGGCCAACGCCTGCGCGAATTCGAGCAGTTTTCCAGTGTATGGCTGAATCTGACGAAAGGTAGCCCGCCCCAAGGTGTCGATTTCAAAACGTACTGACATGGAATCCATCGCCGGTACGATCCGCCCCCCCACAGAAAGCTCATCCGTCGAAGCGAGCCGTGGTATCGGGAGCGAGAGGAGGACATTGGTATCTACGACCGTTCGCACTAACAGACGGCGCAGAAGAGGAATGGTGTCGGGGGCATCGGCTGACCAGGTCTGGGACGGATACGACAGCTCTGGGAAAAACGAGATAAGCACCAGACAGTCCGATCGCACGGGGGTGCCATCGACACGAGCAGGGTCATAGCGGGCGTAGTTCGCCGCTGACGCGATCTGCTGGGTGAATGCTGGATAGGTCGAACGAACTGTTTCGATCTCTTCGGGGTGACCAAGGCTGTCGAGCGACACCCTCAGCAGGACGTATCGGTAGACCGCCGAAGTATCCCAGGGTTTCAGGTCGGCATGAAACCAGGGGAATGAAATGAGAGAAGGCGGATCGAATCCGTTTTGCCGAAGTGTTTCCAGATACAGATCGGGATGCGCCACCTGCCCGGTCGAATCAACCGGATAGAGAACGATAGGAAACGGAACACGTGGCTGCACACGAATCCCGATGGACAGGTTCTGGGCTTTCTGAATGCCGGAGACAAGCCCAGGGGCAAAATCGAGTTGGCGGAAATAGTCGTTGAAAGTTGCTACGAGGGCAGAATCGGCGCTGTCACGAGCAATCGGAGGGAAAACGCACCCGGAACTGTCGACTGGAAGAATTGCCGGCAGGATGCGCTCGATGGTAGGCGGCTGCGCCGGTTTCCGGGCAAAGTAGACCTCTTGATTGATGGGATACGCGAGAATACATCCCCGATAATCAACCCGGGAAGCCGCTGCCGGTGGCGTGCAGAGTGCGAGCAGGGCGAGACTAAGACCTGGTTGAGCGCAAAGACGGAAAAGGGCCATCGATGCGTTGACGATTCGTAATGACATGTATCCAGTATGAACGTTTTTCACAGGTTGCAGCGACCAATAGTACCGATTATACTCGACCGGATGCCACACTCAAAGGATTTTTGATCGATGGGATTCTGGCGGCAACTCATCCGCAACGCCACCGCGTTCTGGGGAAGTCTGGCTGTAAGAACCGTCGTCGCGTTCTTCTTCACTCCGTTTATTGCGGCCAGTTTGGGTAGCGCCGTCTATGGCCTGTGGGTCGTCATCTTCCAAACCATCACCTATTGTACGCTCTTCGATTTTGGTCTCGAAAAAGCGCTCACACGTTTCATCGGGTGGTCGGAGTCCGTCTCTGACTACCGTGAGACGAATCGAATACTCAATTCTGCCTTCATACTGTACGGCACCGCCGGGTTTCTGGTGCTGGTGGTCACGCCGATCCTGGTGCAGTTGGTCATACGGTCGATTGCGATGTCAGTGCCCGGGGCAGGAGAGCAACCCGTATACGCATTCTACATAATCGGAGCTTACCTAGCTGTGCGGTTCTGGTTGACCCCGTTTGCCGGGTCACTCGGCGGCTTTCAGCGGTTTGATATCGCGAATGGGCTTGAGATCGGCGAGGAGCTTATCCGCACGCTCCTCATGGTCGCGGCGCTCATCGCCGGCTTTGGCCTGGTGGCACTGGCCTCGATCATCTTTGGCGCGAGTCTGATCCGGCAGGTGGCGGCTATCGTGTGGCTTAGGCGTATTCGTCCCCATACGCGGCTTGACCTGCATCTGGCCGATCGCCGCACCGCCAGAAATCTGGTGGATTACTCCGCTATCGCCTTTGGTATTTCGATTGCGTGGCTGGTGATATTTAACACCGATTCGATTCTCCTCGGTCTGTTGCTCGGTCCGGCGGCAGCCGGCGTCTACGCCCCGGGCGCTCAGATGATGCTATACCTTCGGCAGATCGTCAACGCGGTCGGCAATCCACTCATGCCGGCGATCTCGCAGCTCGAAGGTCGGAGACAAGACGAAAAGATCCGCCAGGTCTATTTTCGTATCAGCGGGTACATGACGTTCGCGGCGGTGTTCGCGTGTGCCGGCGTAGTGTTGTATGCGCACCCGTTCGTGCGTCTGTGGTTGCCACAGGAATTTGCGGCCAGCGGGTCTGTCATGGTTGTTCTGGCGGCAGGTTCGGCGTTTTACCTTCCTCATATCATCGGCAACGCCATGCTGTTCGGCCTTGGCAGACACAAGTTCCTGTTCTATACCCTGGCGTTCGAGGGGAGTCTCAAGCTCGCTCTATCGTTCGTGCTGATTCCACGGTACGGCGTGACGGGAATGGCGCTCGCCGCGGCCGTCCCGCAAGTCGTGACCTATGTTGCGTTCTTCCCCTGGATGATGTCCCGCCAACTTGCTTTTCCGCTCCGGCACCTGGCAGTTTCAATGATCCGCAGCGGTTCGCTGGCTTTGCTTGTGTCGGTGCCGACGGCACTTATCCTGCGATATCTCCTTGGCGTTCAGAATTGGTTCGATTTCGGGTTGAACGTCGGCGTGGTCACCGCCGTTGCCCTTGTCGCCGCGTGGTACGTGCTCATAGACAAGCCCGACAGGGAGCGGCTGACGGCTTATCTACGCGGCGCCTTCCCCAGATCGTAGTCTACGTGCCACGGTCAAAAAAAAGCCGGCCGTGGAAGTCCGGCCGGCGGCAAGTTCAAACGAGAGTTGGCTCAGTATCGATCGTGGATGTCTTCTACAGCCGCTACGATCTTGTCGACATTCGGCAGGCAGGCGGCATCGCCATCCATGCCGTAGGCTACGCGAGAGTCGATTGCCGTCACCAGCTTGACCGGGGCCTCGAGATGGAACAGCCCTTCGCCACCAGTGATAATTGCCGATATGGTGGCCGCAGCGCCACCCGGGAAACGGTCTTCCGTGATCACGATCACTTTGCCGCAATCTTTGGCGGTCTGAACAATAGCTTCTTCATCGATCGGTTTCACGGTGCGAAGATCGACTATGCGGACGTGAATACCGCGTTCCTTGAGGATCTCCGCCGCCTTGCGGCACATCTGGAAAGTGGCGCCATAGGTGATAATGCCGACATCCGTATGCTCAGGGTAGTAAACCTTGGCTACGCCGAAGGGAATAAGCTCGTCAATGTCCGGTACGGATGCCTCCATGGGGACCCCCTCCCAGTCGCGGCGATTATAGAGTGCGACCGATTCGCAGAAGAGCACCGGGTTGTCGGTCGCCCAGGCGGTTTTAAGCAGCCCGGCAGCGTCGTAGGCATTCGACGGTGCAGCGATGAGCAGACCCGGGATATTCATCCAAGTACCGAGGTTTCCTTCGGAATGCCAGAACGCTCCCGCACCCTGCTTATAGCCGCCATACGTGGTGCGAATCACCATCGGCATCGTGAAGAGGCCGCCGGAACGCTGATAGGTCGTGGCGATACGATCTTTGAGCACCTGATATGCGGGTGACATGTAATCCAGAAACTGGATCTCCGGCATAGGTCGTCTACCCTGATAGCAGTGTCCCGCCGCACGCCCCAGAATCCCCACTTCATCGAGCGGGGTGTTGAAACAGCGGTGATTGCCGAACTCGCGTTGGAGATTCTTACTCACCAGAAAAACGCCCCCCTTCCCTTTCAGCTTGGCCTGTTTTTCTTTTTCCTCGATCATGTGGCCACTGAAATCGGCGACATCCTCGCCAAACATGAGAACATCCTCGGTCAGATGGAACAGGTCGAACAGGGTGTAGTTGATGGCAAAGCGCATGGTCATGGGGCCGACATGTTCGGGCAGCTCAGGCGTGGTGAAATATCCCTTCTCATGATACTCCCGGAACTTCTCCGCGCGGTCGAATCGGCAGGCCTGCCGATATTTCTTCCAGGTTTCCCTGGCCTGCTCAAAGTCATAGTGATAGACGAGATTCTTGACAGCCTCGGTAGTTTTCGGCTGAAACGTGGCCACCGCCTCAGTTGAAAGCTCGGTGATCTTCTTGTCGAGCTCGTCCCAAATTTCGGCGATCTCTTTGGGTGTGATAACACCGTCTTCGATAAACGCATTGGATGTTTTGAGAATGCAGTCGTTGTAGGTATGCCAGTCCTGTTCCACTGGATCCATATAGAACGACTGGTCGTCCGAACCGGAGTGCGACCCTTCACGGGTGACCCGGATGTTCATGAGGACCGGACCCTTGCCGGACCGGGCATAATCCACGGCCTCGGCTGCCTTGGCGAGCGCATCCTTGACATCGGTCCCGTCGACATGAAGAATTTTCAGGCCGAAACGCTGGTACCCCTCGAAGGGTGTCGTGGGATCCCCTTCGGGAAACTGCTCTTCGACCGAGACCGAAATAGCCCACCCGCAGTTGTAGATTGCGTACACCGCTTTGGATTTGTAAAAGACGGAATAAAATACGGCACGGGCGAACTCGGCCTCGGAGGTTGATCCCTCACCGATGCAGCACAGCGTGACGGCATCTGCGGGATACCGCCCGCCCGGATACTGTGAGAGCTGCGAGATAGGCACCGGATGTCCGATCGCCTCGGCGATACCGGCCGCTTCGATCGCATGTGACCCGGTCGGTGACGCCTGCGGGATGATCGCCAAATCGGGATAGCCCGGATGGGCCGGAATCTGCTGGCCCTTGTTGGGGGCGCGATAGTCTCCGATGGCCTCAAGCATTTTGTCCCATAAGGACGACCCGCGGTGAATATCAAACGCCTTGTTGCGATAATAGCCGACGAACGGGTCGTTGGGGCGAAGATTTTCGGCGAACGCGACATCCATGAGTTCCTTGCCGCCGCAGCCGATGAAGAACCGGTTGTACCCTTTCCGCAGGAGCAGTTTTTCCTCGCGCTCGACGCGTCGGGCGGTGAGCATCGTGCGCAGCATGCGCTTCAATTCGGCCGGGGTCTTGCCGGAGTACCCTTCCAACGGCTGATTGTCTTTAGCACGGCTCGGCAGTTTGCCGTCATAGTGTTTTAACTTGTCTATAAGTGCCAGGACTTCCAACGAACTACCTCCTGCGGGCCGGATGCACCGACCATCGTACTATATATGGACCGTCATTCTTGACTATAACAGAAGCCTATCGGAAAGGCTCCCGCAAAGATATAGGCAACCCCGAAAAAAAGGCAATCCGATTTTTGGGCCGCGCGAGCGCCTTTTTTCACTTGTCGGATCGTCATATCGGCGGCAGATTGCCTTAGTTATCATACGGTTAGAGAGACGTGAGGAACCCAATGTACCATACCAAAACCAGAGGGCATGTGCGAAAACCGCTCGAAGCCAAGGACCTGTTCAAACTTCAGATCATGACCTCAATCACTATATCGCCGGATGAACGACGCGTTGCCTACACGGTTGAGAGGATCGATGCCGAAGAGAACAAGTACTACTGCAACCTGTTCGTCCGTGACATTGTGAACAAATCGGACCGGCAGTTTACGTTCGGGAAGCAACAAGACGGCAAGCCGTCCTGGTCACCCGATGGCAGCACACTGGCATTTGTCTCCACTCGGGAGAAAAAGACCGGCATCTACCTCATGCCGGCCGCCGGCGGGGCCGAGAACAAGCTGATCGAACTCGACGCCACCATTGGGGAGCTGCTGTGGAGTCCCGACGGTCGCACGCTCATTTTTCCTCTGCGGTACAAAGATTCCCACTTCATCGCCGACGAGAAGAAAAAGACCGAGCCGCCGGTGTACCGTCATGTTACCCGGCTGCTTTACCGGTTGGACGGGGTCGGATTCCTGCCGAAAGACAAGTTCCAGTTATACGCGCTCGAAGTTGCCACCGCAAAGCTGAGACGTATCACCAGTGGTAACCGGGACAACCACTCCCCTGCCCTGTCGCCCGATGGCAAATGGGTGGTTTATGTTTCCAACCGGTCAAAAGACCCGGACCTCGAAAGCCTTCGCGACGATCTGTTCGTCATACCGTTCAAAGGAGGAAAGGAGCGGCTGATCCCCACACCGGCGGGGCCAAAAGGGTCGCCTCGCTTCTCACCTGACGGAAAGCTGATCGCGTATATCGGTCATGCGAATCCACGAGATCCGTGGGGTGTCACCAACCACCATGTCTGGCTGGTGGGTCTGAACGGCACCCCCAGGGCGCATGACCTGATGCCGAAATTCGACCGCATGGTGTACGACCAATCGATCGGGGACCTTGAGGACGTGCACGAACGGCTGCTTCTGGAATGGTCACGCGATGGGAAGCGGTTGTTCTTCCTGTCATCAGACACCGGCACGACCAACTTCTATTACATTCCCAGGGCAGGCGGCAGGCCGACCCGGATATTCAAGGGGAAATGCCATATCAAGAGCTTCAGTGTCGGCAACTACACTGAAACCGCCGCACTCCTGTACGCTGATCTGGAAACACCGTGTGACCTGGTGACCTGCCCCACCGTTTACGGAGGAGAGAAGCGGATGATGGAACACACCCGGCTAAACCGGTTCCTGCGTACCGAACGGAAGCTAGGACGGACGCGGGAGGTACTGTTCCAGTCATTCGATGGCACTGAAGTGCAGGGATGGCTCGTCACACCTCCGAATTTCAAACCGGGTCGCAAGTACCCATCGATCCTTGAGATCCATGGTGGCCCCCGAGTTCAGTATGCGTTCACGTTTTTCCATGAGATGCAGTTCCTTGCGGCCCAGGGCTACGTGGTGTTCTACACCAATCCGCGAGGTGGTTCCGGTCGAGGCGAGACCTGGGCAGACGCTATTTCCGGCGGGTGGGGGGACCTTGACTACAAAGACTGCATGGCGGCGGCCAACTGGCTGGAGAAACAGAGCTTCATCAACAAGAAGCGCATGGGGGTTACCGGCGGCTCTTATGGTGGCTATATGGCCAACTGGATAGTTGGACACACCGACCGTTTCAAAGCAGCCGTCACACAGCGATCGGTTGTGGAGTTGTTGTCCTTTTTCGGGTCATCAGACATCGGATGGTCCTTGGAACGAGAATTTGGCGGCTGGCCGTGGAAAAACAAAGAGAACTACGAACACTCCTCACCGATCAACTACTGTCACCGGGTGAAAACACCCCTTTTGATCCTGCACAATGAGCGCGACCACCGCTGTAACATCGAACAGGCAGAGCAACTGTTCACCCGACTCAAGGTGCTTGGTAAAACCGTCGAGATGGTACGATTTCCGGACGAATTTCACGGGCTGTCGCGCCACGGCCGACCGGACCGGAGGATCGCGCGCCTCGAGTGGATGCTGAAGTGGTTTGACCGGTATCTGAAGAGATAACGCAGCACAGGGAGCCGTTCAGGCTCCCTTCTTCGTCTTGCCGATCCAGTTCTCTTTCAGGTACTGCTCGGCCTCTGCCACGGTACGGAAAATAAGTGATATTTCCTTGGTACCCCCAGCTTCGAACATTTGGTTCAACTGGCGAAACGTACTGGGGTTGTTGAGGACATAGATCGACAGGACGCCGTTATGCTGCCGAGACCACTCCATGTGTTCGCCGATAACATCGACAACGTCAGGAAACGATGTTTTCCAGTTGCTGAGGTCGATCAGTTTGGCCCAGGGTTTGTTGATGATAGGCGCCACCTCGACCTTAAAGTCCTCGTGGTAGCTCCGCGCCGTCTCCCCTTTCCAGATACCGTGCACCTTGGCATAGATGATGCGATTCTTCTTGTCGAGATTGAAGGAATATTCCAGACTCCAGCTTGCCATGGTAAGCAACCCTCTTGCGTTACGGACCGTGACACGCACTCACGGCGTGTTGTCTTTTCGCGAAAGAAGCCCGGAACTCGTGAGGAAAGGCTTCCCGCGTGGGTCTCACCTTTCCCGCCCGGAGAGATGTCACGTGATGCACTTATGGTAACGCACCAACAACGTAAGAGCAAGCAAAAACTGCTGATTCCTCAAAACAGCCCAGCGCGAAGTTCCAATACGAATCGCCGCCCGGGGGACGGATAGTCGCCGTCGGTTAGCGTAAAACCGAACTGGTCTGGGCGCCGCTGGTCAGTGAGGTCAAATCCGGATAAAGTCAACCGAATATGGGCATTAACGACCCATGAGAACCCGACGCCCAATTCGTACACTTGATGGAGGGTCTTGGTTGCCCCGCCCATGCGATTCACCCGATCGGAGGTGTATGCGCAATTCACGTTGGCAGCCATTCGGCTGTTGAGATCGGTGTCAAAATCCAATCGCCATTTCATGCTGGGCACATAAACAGCCTTGGCAAACTGATTGTCACCACCCAAAGTCTGATCCGCATGCTGAACCACGGCCCCAAAAGTGACCCGGTAGGTTTCCGCAGGACTTGCCTGGACAGAAAGGTCAAGACCATCGCTTCTGAACCGGTCGACATTCCGGGGTACCCACCGGAAACTGGTCGGATCCGGACGGTACTGAATCAGTGAATCGACACGTTGGCGGAATACGGTTAGCTCAATTGTCAGTCTGTCGTTCACGGGTTCCCATAGGAGACCGGCGGTGAGAGTTCGCGAGGTCTCAGGATGGAGGGCGCTATTGCCACCGGTATATGGCTCGTTGGCAAACTGTTCGGCAATGGTCGGCAGCCGGAATGCGTATCCATAAGCGGACTTCAGCCGAAGGTCGGAAGTGACACCGTAGATGAGACCGAGATTGTAGCTGGGTTGGGTCTGCCTCCCCCTGACGAGTTGAAGACGCCCGCTCCATTCCAATTGCAGCGCCGAACCGCTCTGCACCAAAAGGCCTGACCAGAGGTCAAGCTGGTTCTGGCCGTCAGCCCAGTAGTTGTAAGCAGCATATTCATAACCGAACGGGCTGGTCGAACCAACGGTACTGGTTACGACATTCCGGTCGGAGCTGGTGGCCCGAAGGTATCCGGAAAGCCAGTCGGCCCCTGCTGAAACGGACAGATGCGAGAACTCGCGCAGAAACCGCGCGCTGACACCCGATGAACGCTTGTTGTAGATGTAGCGCGTGGAGACATCGACCGAATCGACCGTCAGGACGCTGTCGCCGGGGGACGACGGATCGGGGACATAGTATGCCGCCATGTAATTGTAGAGCTGGTGATAATCGAGGTTCTTTTTTTCCCAGAACAGGTCAACTTGAATCTCCCCCACCGTGCGGTCATAAAATCGGTAGCCGGCATCGACTGAGTAATTCTCGTCCTTCTGGTGATCGTACAGACTGTAGGACTCCCGGCTGCCATAGGCAGGTATATAGGCTACGTCCGGGACCGGTCCCGGCACACCCAGCGAATCCGTGAAGTATCGTGCCGAGAGAGTCCATCGGTGATGATTGTCGCGTGACAGATAGTCGGAACGTATGCCGAATAGTGCTCTTTTGGAGCCGGCGTTGGGACGGTGATTATCGGCCTGCCCGTACTCGCCGGACGTCCCCACCCCGAGTGCACCCAACCGGCGGGAGAGATCAACGCGGTATTGCCGGAGTCCGAACGCGCCAAAGCGAGTAGTGGCGTCGATCCGGTCGGCGAGGGCGCTTCGTGAGATGAGGTTGAGAACGCCACCTACGGCATCGGATCCATACAGCACCGATTGTGGCCCCTTCACCAATTCCACCCGCTCCAGTTCATCCGGGCTGAAGTCCGAGAGATTAAAACCGCCGAGAGAGTAGTCTTTCACCACCCGGCCGTTATACAACAGGAGCATGCTTCGGTTGAAGACTCCCCAGTTGGACAGCGTGGCCACTGAACCAACTCCATTATATTGTCGTGTGTCGATCCCGAACCGGCCATCCAGAAGTTCCGGTAAGGACACCGAAACTCCGGATTGCTGCACCTGGACGACCCCAGTCGGCCAAACCGACTGCCCGGCTGTGGCGCCGAAACGATTAGCGGTGACAATGATGGAGTCTTTGAGGAGGCGGGGGTTATCCCGGCTGCTGAGGGTGTCGACTTCCGCGCGGGTTCCCGTCGCTCCCGCGAGCAGAAGCACCACCGGCAAAACAAACGCGTGCCGCATGGCAATCTCCTTTGAAGCTGCCGATGGCGCACGCCGAGATTGTAGTCAGCCCGCGCTGACGGCAGAACAGTGTTATTGGGCCTCGGCAGGTTTCCTGGCTCGCGGCGTCAAACCTCCGTCAGGCGCCTTCCCCGTTTCGACAACGAGTGGCATCCGGCCTGCGGAGTAGCCGACACAGTAGCGGGGCTGCGACGGATTCGCACCGTCTTCCCTATTACCCATCCACTTTGGACGGCACCGAAGCGATGTAACAGGAATTAAGCTTGCGTGTCGCCGGTTGTCAAGCGATCAGACTTTGACAGACATCATTGATGCACGTAGATGACCTTACGTCGGTAATCGATGGTAATGGTGTGATCGACAAGAAATGTTCCGCCCAGTATCCCTTCAAACGAAGCCTGCGGGGCTGCTTTCTTGAATGAATCGAGATTGGACACGACCGCCCGTACCCCGGCGCTTCGTGCGCTCTCGCCAAGCTGGACGGAATCAAGCGTGACCAGATTGCGTTCATCGGGAGTCAAGTGGAGCTTCGATGCCAGCTGTTCGGAAACGGCAGTGTAGCTGGCACAGTAATCGAGAATCATGGGCACGGTCGTGTCCCCATTGAGCGACACGTCGACCAGCACCAGATGCCGCAATTGCCGGAACTGGATCGTCTCGTACCGTTTACCGGCAAGCGAATGAGGCATGTCAGATCGAAGCTCGATCGACTTTTGGGGATAGTCCACGGTCACGAAATACTGCTGAAGTATGTTCTGCCCAATCAGCCCGTCAGGGTGATCCTCTTTCCCCTCTTTGCTTAAGGCGGCAATATCAATCATCGTTGCCGGCACGCTGACCATCATTGGCAGATCGGCGATCTCAAGGGAGCGAAGCGCAATGGTTCGTGCCTCGCTGCTGCCGTCGATGCCGGTCACTTTTCGTTCGGGCGCTCCTGCCTCACCTTTGAGGCCATACTTCTCGGCAAATGACTTGTCGATGTACAGATGGTCGGCACCGGTATCCAGTCCGAACCGGGCAGTGATGTTCCCGTTAATGGTCACTTCCACAATGACCAGCCCGCGCGATGGATCGAATGGGATGACGGCACCCACTAGGTGGCTTGCCAGGGTTACCAGAAATCCCGTTACGAAGGACACAAGTGATAGTCTCATAGTATGAATTCCCATAGCATCAATATCGACGTCGCTAAAACAGTATACAGCGGAATTTTGAGCACGGCCGGCTATTCCAGCCAGACGAAACGAAACAGGAGGATTGAGAGCGTGATCATCACCACCGAGTAGGCAACCAGCCCTTGCAGGTACATCCAAACCTCGCCGAACGATCTGCCATCCATTACCTGGGCTGTCCCCCCTACCAGCAGGAGGAGTATCGGGATAAGAATAGGGAACGAAAGTACAGCGAAGAGCGCTCCTTTCACCGCTGCTTTGGCGATAATTGCCCCGACCAGGGTTGTCGCGGCACAGAGACCGATCACGCCAAGGACCAGAATGACAATGATTACGCCAATTCCAGTTATGGGAGCATCGGTGAACATAAAAAACAGCGGCGTGATGATGGCCGTCATGGCGGACAAGAGCGAGAGGTTAAAGAACAGCTTGCCGAGATAAATAGCGGTTGGGTCGGCGCGCAGTTTGAGCACCAGCGCCGTACCGGTCTCTTCCTCGCGCACGAACGCCTGCGCCAGACCGGACATAGCGGAGAAGAAAATGATGGTCCATAAGAGGGCAGCAAGAAGTTTGGGCGGCAGCCCGGCCTGTCCCAGCGAATACGACACCACCGCCAGCGTGGTTATGCCGAACATGAGGATGGCGTTCAGCGCGTATCGCGTGCGGAGCTCCTGCCGGAGATCCTTGGCGAACACCGCGAACGCTTTACTGGCCAACCCGACAGAGTTGTCCGGCAAGACCCTGCTCCTCCGTTTCGTTGGTGGCGATTATGATGATCGCTTTCGACCGTTGCTCTTCCACCAGGTCAAACACGATCCGCTTCCCGGCATCATCCAGATTGGCGGTCGGTTCATCGATAAACAGAAACGCCGGCTTGTTGAGGAGCGCCACCGCATATTTCAATCGCTGCTTCATTCCCGATGAGTACGCCCCCACAAGATCATCCCCCCGCCCCTCCAGACCGACTCGACCTAACAGGGCGTTGATCTCCTTGCCGGTGATGTTTCCGCCGGAGACGGCTGCAAAGAACGTCAAATTTTCTTCCGCCGTGAGACTGTCATACAAGTTGAGGTATGGGGACACCAGCGATGTCCGCGCACGGATTTCGGCGTCATCAAGCGCCCGGTCGCCATCGGTGTATTCGATCCGCCCCCTGGTCGCTCTCAGGCCGGCCAGAAGAACCATCAGCAGCGTTGACTTGCCGGAACCATTCGGCCCCACCACCGCAAGTGACTGACCGGTAGTCAATTGAAATGAAATGTCGGAGAACACTTTCCGCGGACCAAATCGCTTGGCCAGCCCCTCGACCGTCAGCTTGTACATGGGTGGGAATAAATACCGGGGTTCGGCAAAATCAAATCAAAAACGACGACGCGGCTACTTGTTCGTCGACGCCGCGGTTCCGTCCGTGGGCCGATACAACCTACCCACAAAGACCGATATTCGTGTCCGGTCCTCGCCATCGAACTCGATCGTGATCGACTCCTCAAAGTTCTTCTCGATCGCATTTTCATGGACCATGATCTGGCCTTCGATCGAACTGTTTGCTTTGAGTTTTGGCGGCAGGGTAACATCGAAACTCTTGTGAGACGAATCTACTACCATGACGTTTTGATCGACGTTGGAGTGATTCGTGATTGTGAATTTGGCTTTGCGGCGCAGTTTGTTGAACTGGGAGACATCGACACGGGAAGGCGTGATTGAGATCGGCTGCAGGCTGTCGGTCGCTTTGACGATATCGGCGAACAATTTGAGATAAATCTTCTCGGGGTTAGAGCTGGTGACGAAATAGGGTCGTTTGGCAATACGTCCCACGAATCCCTTGGTTGAAAGGGTGATGTCGAGCCGGGTGCTGTCGCCAGGCGCGAGGACCGAATCGAGCAGCGGCGCTTTGGTACATCCACAGCCCGGTTCCACCTCGACTATGCGGACCGTTTGGTCCCCGACCGACTTGATCCAGAAGGCGTGAGTGAGAATAGTACCCTGAGCCGTCATTCCGAAGTCAAAACTGTCGTCGGTGAACTTTGCCTTGGGACCACCAAACACCTGGCTGGCACAGACAGCAACGAACAGTATGAGCGATGAGAGTATACGCATGCTCATGCGAAATCGTCAGGAGATCAGGTGAAACAGCCTGTTCCAGCGGACCTTTTCGAAGAAATGCACCGCATTGTAGATGAACACCCTCGGCACCGAGAGCGGATCGGACACCGATACCGGCGGCGATTCGTACTTGCTGTCGTCCCATGACCAGTGGATAAGGATCGCTTTGCCGAGGATCATCTCCTTGGAGACGGCCGACCAGTAACGGGAATCATACGAGTTGTCCCGATTGTCCCCCATCATAAAATAGTGGTCGCGCGGCACGATATAGGGGCCGAAATTATCGCGACTGTTCTGTCCGCCGATCGTTCGCGGCATGATGTTCTGGGCGCCGGAGATGGTGGTGTCGATGAACTTCGAATGGGGCGGATTAGGGAATATTTGGCGATTCACGTACAGAACCTTGTCCTTCACCTCAATAGTGTCGCCCGGTTGGCCCACGCACCGCTTGATGTACTTGGTGACACCGTCGCCGGGGAAAATGAAGATCACGACATCGCCGCGCTTTGGCTCCGTGAACCCGGGCAGCCGCCAGTCCACCAATGGGATGCGCGCACCGTACACGAACTTGTTGGCCAGGAGAAAATCCCCGATCAGCAGTGTGTCTTCCATAGAGGAGGTCGGGATTTTATAGGCCTCGACCACTGAGGTCTTGATGATAAGGGCAAGCACGACGGCGATACCGATCTGCTTGACGTTTTCCCAAAGGGACTCGGTTACGGACGGTTTCCGGGGCCGTTCTATCGACTGTCTGCGGGAGTCGGTCCTGGTACTACTCATGCTCGCTTTCACTCCTTTGGCCAACCACATACCGGCGCCAATTATCCACAAATCATTGTACGCGCAACTGGCCGCCGAGTTGTCAGAACCCTCGGATAATTCTCAGGACATCATTATAGGTTACGAAAATGATCAGGCCAAACAAAAAGATGATACCGACCTGCTGCGCCAACGCACGCGCCCGGATAGACAACGGGACACCTCTGATCTTCTCGATCAGCAGGAACAGCAGGTGGCCGCCATCGAGGATCGGGATCGGCAGGACATTGAGTACCGCCAGATTGACGGACAACAGCGCCATGAAGAAGAACAGACTTGATGCCCCCTTCTCCGCTTCCTTGCCCGACTGCTGAGCTATAAAGAGCGGGCCGCCGATCATTTTCGCCGAAACCTGGCCGGAAATCGCTTTCTTGACGAATTTGATCGTCTCCCAGACGATCACGTGCGTGGTGACAAAGCCGCGCTGAATGGATTCGACGACACCGTAGCTCTGGTATCCGAGAACTTTCTGCGTGAACCCGATTATGCCGATCGAGTCTACGCCCCCTTCGATATTGGGAACCTCTTCGACTTTAGTAGTGATGGCGGCACGAATGGTATCGCCGCTGCGGAGCCAGGCCAGCTCAATGGGCGTGGCCAGATGACTGTTAATGCGCGTCCGGAGCGAATCGAAATTGTTGACAACGGCGCCATCGGCCATGATGATCTGATCACCTTCGGCCAAACCGGCCTGGGAGGCAGGACTATCCTTGGCCACCGTGCCAACCAGCACCCGTGTATCATCAAAAAGGGGACGGCCGCCAAACAGGAATATGCCGATCAGGAGCGCGATCGCCAGAACATAGTTCATGAAAGGGCCGGCGAAGATCACGGCTGCGCGCTGGACAATGGTTTTGGACATGAACTCGTATGGTGCACCGCTGGCTTCATCATCCGGGTTTTCTCCGGTCATCTTGACGAATCCACCGAGCGGAATCACCCCAATGCAATAGGTGGTTTCGCCAACCTGTTTTGAGAAAATGTTCGGCGGAAACCCTAATGAAAATTTCTCGACCTTGATTCCCACCTTCTTAGCCACTAGAAAGTGGCCAAGCTCGTGGATGAAGATCAGGATCCCGAGAACGAAGATGAACGATACGATGGTCAACAACATGCCGTATTCTCCACTTGTCGGCGGGCCATGTCCCGCGCTTGTTCATCCACCCGGAGGATATCCTCCAGCGACGGTTCCTGTAACACCGAAACCTGTCCGACCGTTTCCGTAACAATATCGGTTATTTCGGTAAAGCGAATACGCCGTTCCAGGAACGCACCAACCGCTATTTCGTTGGCGGCGTTGTACACGGCCGGCGCGGTACCGCCGGTACGGGCCACCTCGTAGGCGAGCCGAAGGAGCGGGAATTTTTCATAGTCGGCCAATTCGAAGGTCAGTGACTTCAGCATTCTCCAGTTCACCTGTCCAAACTCCGACTGCACACGCTCCGGCCAGAATAACGCATAGCTGATTGGTAGACGCATGTCCGGCTGCGAAAGTTGCGCCATGACCGATGAATCCACAAACTCGACCATCGAGTGGATGACCGACTGCGGGTGCACCAACACGTTCACCTTGTCTACAGATACGCCGAACAGGGTCACTGCTTCGATCACTTCCAGCCCTTTGTTGACCAGGGTGGACGAGTCGATGGTGATTTTTGGACCCATTTTCCAGGTCGGATGCGCGAGAGCCTGCTCCACCGTAATCTGCGCGAATTGCTCAATAGGTAACTGCCGGAACGGTCCGCCGGAGGCGGTCAGAATGAGAGACCTGATCTCGTTCACGCGACCGGCACTGAGCGCCTGCCAGATGGCGGAATGCTCGGAGTCGATGGGAAGCACGTGCGCGCCGCTCTCTTTGATGAGCGAAGGGAAAAGCGGCCCGCCCGCCACCAGTGATTCCTTGTTGGCCAAGGCAAGGTTTTTCCTTTGTCGCAGCGTTTCCAGCGAGACTCGCAGACCGGCAGCCCCAACGACGGCATTCACCACGATCTCGGTTTCCGGAAGCCGCGTCAATCCTATGAGGCCCTCTTCACCTTCGAGGATACGGACCTGCTCTCCGGCGAGGCGGTGTTTGAGAATTGGAACTTGCGAGGAATCGACGATGCAAAGCGTTGAGGGGCGAAACTCGTGATACTGCTCGACCAGCATGGTGGCGTTGTGGTGTGCGGCAAGCGCCGAAACAACGAACCGGCCCGGGTGCCGACGGACCACATCCAGAGTCGACCGCCCAATCGATCCGGTTGAGCCAAGGATGACGATTTGCTTAGGTATCATCCGATCTCACCACTGGGAATCTGTTCGGCCAAAAAGGCGGAGGAGAACCTCCGCCTTGCCGGCGCATTTAATTGATCGAGGAAATCCGTTTGTCAGAGCTTGTTCCCTTCGGCATCGGATGGGTACGCCCGCAGAACTTTGACCGGCACTTTGGGCTTGGATTTCTCTCCGTGTGGTGACGTAACCACTTCCGCCGAGCCGATCTTGTGAAGGACGTCATAGCCTTTAATCAAATGGCCAAAATTCGTGTACTGGCCATCAAGTGCAGCGGCACGCCCAAGACAAATGAAGAACTGCGTGGAAGCCGAGTTCGGGTCAACCGCACGCGCCATAGAGAGTGTCCCTTCGACATGCGGCAGCTTGTTGAACTCCGCTTTGAGTTTGTACGCGGCACCGCCGGTGCCGTCTCCGTTCGGATCGCCCCCCTGAATCATGAAGCCATCGATCACCCGATGAAATATCGTATTGACGTAAAATCCGTCCTTGCAGCGGGCCGCGAACGAATCGGCATGATTCGGGGCGACATCATGGTACAGTTCCAGCACCAACTTCCCTGCATCGGTTTCAAGCGTGGCGAACTTGTTGGCTTTGTCGCGTATCGGATAGCGGAACGTCGCCTGCCCGGCGGCATCTTTGGGTACAGTCACTTTCTTCTCCGTGGCGGGTTGGGATTTAGACTTGACGGAATCGTTCTTCTCGGTTTGGGCCCTGATCCCAGCGGCCGCTATCATTAGTGCGGCTGCCACCGAGAATATCATCGTCCTTTTCATGTTGTTCCTTTCCATTCTGATAATCATAGAGTAGAATCCACACGCGATTATGTCAACTAAAAGCCCGGCGTGCCGGACGACTTCCTCACGTACCGCTCACTCCTGACTCCGCGAAGGATCGATGAGATCGTGGAAGCAGAGGACGCCATGGGGGGACCTGACACCTGATCCAGGTGAATTTCCGCTACGACGGTGTCCAAATTCGTTCCACAATAGAAAGTCAGACCCAGCGATCCATAGTAGATGACCAGAGTATCAGGAGTTGGGTCGTTTATCATACTATCTGCCACTCCATAGGCTTGCACTATAGAGCGGAAATTAGAGCCTATGCCTATTCCTCCCGCAGTCGTTCCGGCATACACTGTATTCACTATGACTGTCCACACCGAATCCGCATCATCGGCCACGTACTCAGTGTTCTGATCAAACAAGACAAACACGACTCCGAGCGAAGCCTCGTAATTGGCAACAATGATGTAATAGTTTGAGTCCGGAATGTCTATCTTCGGGGCAGCTCCATTGAACGCCTTCACCATGCTGTATGTGTCCTTCAACAACACATATTGTCCCTGCACCTTGGGTATCAACGTATTGGCGCGGACATACACATCGACCGAATCGTATCCGGTCACCACGCCGCGAACTACGGCGTGTCCCATAGAACTGCTGAAATTGTACAAGATAGTCACGGTCCCAGACGCATCCACACGCAGCGAGTCGTTCGGCCCGACCGACAGAGCGCCGTCCCCTTCGATAACACGGAACTTCATCCAAGCCTTGCGGGCGATCTGCCCAGAGACATCGCGCACCCAAAACTGCATACTGGGATTGGAGGAATTTGAACCCATCGCTCCTTTGTAGTAGAGTCCGTTGGACGCAATAATCTGCGATGGAATCTCGACTCGGACGTTCAGGGACGCTGTGTCCCGTCCGTACACACCGAACGCAATTGCCGTGTAGGCCGCACTTGAAGTCGGCTTGAGTTGTGTCGCACCGGCGCCTGCCGATGGAAACTTGAGAATCCGCGTGAGTGTCGGCTGGCCGATGTAGAGAACCACGGAATCTGCGCGGACGGCTGTCCAGTTGAGGAGTGTGCTGTCATTGATGACAATCGTATCCTGACTGACGTCGAACAGCGTGAACTGCGCGGCGACCGAAGACATGGTGATTGTCAGTTTAGCCGAATCTCTGCCGTCTTTGTTGTAACCGGTCAGTGTGTAGCCGGTCGGAACGGCAGGCTTGATCCAGACTGTCCCCGATTGCGCACTTGGCAGACGGCTGCCGGGGGACAACACCAGTGAGTCGGCATCAGCGGCGGCATAGGTGATAAGCGATGAATCACCGGGTGCGATGTCGGTCGGTGCCGCGCTGAATTGGGTGATACGAGGCAGTATCTTGGGTGCGGTAGACTTCTTGCTGCAGGTGACGAGCAGTGACATGCTGAAGACAGCCGCAGAAGATATGAGTGCAAGTTCTTTGTAGTTCATTGGTTCAACGTTGATATCAACATAACAATGCAACGCGGTCAGAGTTCATCGCGAATTTGAATCCGAAGAGTCTGCTATGGCCGTAAATAGAACTTGAGGGCCGCGCCAAGATTCAGGTACCTGGGTCGGTAGCCAGAGGCAAGAAACTCGATACTGTTGACCGAGGCAACGGTAACGAAGGAAGAATTGTCCGCGGCTTGCCATATTTTTGCCTCGGCACCGAAATTGGCGCTGGCGGCAACATTCGCTTCGTATTCGGATTCAATCCCTCTGCCGCTGTAGCCGGTCAGGCCGCCAATGATGCCAAGCCCGATGTATGGGGACCAAGGAGAGGTCTGAAGACTGCTCAGGTGGAAGTTCATGTTGAACCTGACATCGAACTGGTGGAAATTCGGAATGAGGGCATACTGATCGTCAAACGTCTGCCTGGCGTATTCTGCCAGTTCGGCCTTGGTGTACGAGAAGCCGATCGAGTACATGAGACGCTCGGCTCTCAGTGTCCCGAACGTGAAGCCGAGGTGAAAGGTGTTGTCCCAGAGGCTGTCAGCGCCAATATCAACCGGGCGGTCCTGCTGATCGACAAAGCTAAGGGGGCCGATCTGGTCGTAACTCCCAACCGGGCTGGAATAACCGCCGTAGATTTCGAGGACATTAAACCGCCTGGCCACCCGCCCGATAGCAAACACGTCTGAGGTGAGAGTAAGCAGCATCAAAGGGGTGACGGTCAATATCCAGAATTTCCTGTTCATACTTGTCTCCCAATATGTTGAAGGAGCCACGAAGCTCTCGTTATATAGCCCGATTTGACCGTTTTGTCAAACGGAACTACCGGCACGATTCCATATATCTTTGTACAATTCTGTCAGCCGGGCGTCGAGATTTTCTATACGAATAAGGGCCATTACCGCTTGTTTATTTATCACTTGCACTGATAAGATTACTGGATATATTGGTCGGGTTATAGAAGACGCTTGTTACTGATTTCACAAACGGGCAGTTGACACATATATGGCAAAGACTAAGATCGTCATTATTGGAGCAGGTGTTATGGGCCAGGGGCTTGCCGAAACCATCTCCGAAGCGGGCCACGAGGTCACCATGATCGACCGAAATATCAAGCTCGCCGAGCGAGGGCTGAAGAAGATCGGCGAGGCTATCGACCGCGAAATCGGTCGATGGGGGTATACCAAGTCCGACAAGAAGGCGATCCTTGCCAGGATCTACCCGTCCGCCGATATGTCGGAAATGGATGGCGCGGAACTGGTACTGGAAGCGATCTGGGAGAATCTTGACGAGAAGCGGGCGCTGCTCCGCGAACTCGATGCGGTCTGTGATCCCGAGTCGGTTTTGATCACGACAACAGCCACCCTATCCATATCGGAGATTGCCTCGGCCACCAATCATCCGCAGAAAGTAATCGGCATTCATTTTCTAACGCCGGTCACCAAGGTGCCGCTGGTGGAGGTTGTGAAAGGACTCAAGACCGATGACGCAACCTTCCGCAAAGCGGTGGAATTCGCCCAGATGCTGGACAAAAAGTGGATCACGGTCAACGAATATCCCGGGTACGTGACGACTCGCATTATCGTGCCGATGCTCAACGAGGCCATGCACGTATTGATGGAAGGAACCGCCAGCGCAGAAGATATTGACGAAGCCATGAAGCTAGGGTTCGGATTCAACGTGGGACCGCTGGCGCTGGCTGATATGATGGGGCTGGACGTGGTCATGTCGTGGATGATGAACCTATTGGGAGAGCTGGCGGACAACAAATACAGTCCCTGCCCGCTCCTGCGCAAGCTGGTCCGCGCCGGCAACCTCGGCGTCAAGACAGGCAAGGGATTTTTTGAATATGACGTGGAGGGGAATCGTCTGGATGCGCGCGTCAACGGCGCACGGGAGGCAACAACATGAAAATCCTGGTCCTCAACTGCGGTTCATCATCGGTAAAGTACCAACTGATCGATATGGAATCACAGGTGGCGTTAGCCAAAGGGCTGGTGTCACGTATCGGCATGTCTGAATCGGTCCTGACACACAAGCCGTTCGACCGGCCCGAGGTCAAAGTCTCGGCAGAGATTCTGGATCATATCGTGGCGGTTGAATACGTGGTATCGATCCTCCTGTCATCGAATCATGGCGTCATCAAGGACAAGAACGAGATCAACGCCATCGGGCACCGCGTCGTCCATGGCGGCGAGGAATTCACCGATTCTATTCTCATCACGCCGGAATTGATGTCTACTCTCCGCCAGCTCATCGAGTTGGCGCCGCTGCATAATCCACATAACATTCGAGGCATTAACGCCTGCTCCAAGACACTGCCCAATGTCCCGCAGGTGGCCGTATTCGATACGGCGTTCCACTATCAGATGCCTCCGTTCGCCTATATCTATGGCATTCCGTATCTGTTCTACAAGAAGTACGGCATCCGGCGTTACGGCTTCCACGGCACCTCACACAAGTATGTCAGCGAGCGAGCCGCGAAGATGCTCGGGCGGCCGCTGTCGGAACTCAAAATCATCACCTGTCATCTTGGCAACGGAGCTTCGATGGCGGCAGTGGACCGGGGAGTTTCCGTTGACACCTCGATGGGGTTTACGCCGCTCGAAGGGCTTCTTATGGGGACCCGATCCGGCGATATCGACCCCGCCATTATCCTGCATATCATGGCACGAGAAGAGCTGTCGCTGCACGAAGCAAGCACGCTTCTGAACAAGCATTCCGGATTGGCCGGCATCTCCGGTGTTTCATCGGATATGCGGGAGATCATATCGGCCGCCGGCTCAGGAAATGCCAATGCCAAACTATCGCTCGAAGTGTTCTGTTATCGTATACGCAAGTATCTTGGGGGGTATGCCGCAGCAATGGGGGGGCTGGACTGCATCGTATTCACCGCCGGCGTGGGAGAGAACTCCCCGATCGTGCGGCAACTGAGCTGCCAACACCTGGAGTTCCTCGGTGTACTGATCGACGACACCCGCAACAAAGCGGCTATCGGCAAAGAAGTTGATATCTCCGCTGATGGCGCCAGAGTGCGCGTCCTGTCAATTCCGACCAATGAAGAGCTGGTGATCGCCCGCGATACACAGCGGATAGTGGAGGAAAGGGCCAAAGTCCCTGCCGCAAAGACGTGAGTCTCCACACCGATAATTCGCACAAAAACATATCGGCCCGCCGATCTCAGATCGACGGGCCGTTTTGTAACAAACTGAAATGTCTGATGTCACAGGTTGTTGATGATGTGAGTGGCGAATTGCGAGGTACTCACTCGTGTCGCCCCCTCCATCTGCCGCTCCAGGTCGTAGGTGACGGTCTTCTGTTGAATCGTTTTCTCCAGTGCCCTCTCAATACTCACGGCCGCTTCATCCCAGCCGAGATACTGTAGCATCAGGACCGCCGACAGCAACAGCGAACCGGGATTCACCATGTCCTTGTCGGCATACTTCGGCGCGGTGCCGTGGGTAGCCTCGAACATGCCTATGAAGTCTCCAATGTTGGCTCCAGGAGCCATCCCCAGACCGCCAACCTGCGCCGCCAGAGCATCGGAGAGATAGTCGCCGTTCAGATTGGGTGTTGCGACGACATCGTATTCGTCGGCACGCGTCAGCACCTGTTGGAACATTGAGTCCGCGATGCGATCTTTGATGACGATCTTCCCTGCCGGCACGGTGCCACCGTGCTTGGAGGTCACGTCTTCCTCGGTAACGAATCGGTCTCCGAACTCCTTCGTCGCAACTTCGTATCCCCAGTCACGAAATGCCCCCTCGGTGTATTTCATAATGTTCCCTTTGTGCACGAGCGTGACGGATTTGCGGTTCTTGTCGATCGCAAACTGAACTGCCTTACGCACAAGCCGTTTCGATCCGGTGGCGGACATCGGCTTGATACCGACACCGGAATCAGGCCTGATGCTCGTTTTCATACTCTTATTAAGCCAGGCGATGACCTTTTTGGCTTCGGCAGACCCTTTCTTCCATTCGATGCCGGCGTAGACATCCTCGGTGTTCTCACGGAAGATCACCACGTTGACTCTTTCCGGATGAACGACCGGCGAGCCGACACCGGGGAAATACCGAACCGGCCGCACGCAGGCGTACAGGTTCATCACCTGCCGAATCGTGACATTGAGTGACCGGAACCCACCGCCGATTGGCGTGGTGAGCGGTCCCTTGATGCCGACATAGTATTTCTTGACGGCATCGATAGTTTCCTTGGGCAGCCACTCATCATACAGCTCGTTGGCTTTCTCGCCGGCGTAGACATCCATCCAGGCGATCCGCTTTTTACCACCGTATGCTTTGGCAACAGCCGCATCGACCACCCGACGAGTCGCTTTCATGATGTCACGGCCGATGCCGTCACCTTCGATGCAGGGAATGATCGGGTTGTCCGGAACCACGAGCTTTTTATTCTTGACCGTGATGGGAGCGCCGCCGGCAGGGACGACGATATGTTTGTATTTGGCCATAACAACTCCTTTAGTAGCCAAGGATCTTAAGATGCTCTTTGTAGGTGGCGGCGGATTTTTGCAGCGCACCCAGTTCGTCCTTGTCGAGCTTTAGCTCCAGGACCTTTTCAAGTCCCTTGGCGCCCAGCACCACTGGCACGCCGATGTAGATATCTTTGATGCCGTACTGTCCGGTGAGATGAGCAGAGGCCGCCAGCACTCGCTTCTCATCAGCAAAGACAGATTTCACCATATCGACTGAAGCTGCCGCCGGGGCATAGTACGCCGAACCAGATTTGAGCAGACGGACAATTTCGCCGCCGCCGTCGGCGGTGCGGTCGCAGATCGCCTTGATGCGTTCAGCCGAGATGAGCTCGGAGATCGGCACACCGGAAACGGTGGTATAACGCGGCAGCGGCACCATGGTATCACCATGCCCGCCCAGCACCATCGCCTGCGTATCGGTGACCGCTACGCCGAGTTCCATGGCCACGAAGGTGCGGAATCGGATCGAATCCAGCACGCCCGCCTGACCGAACACACGATTAGTCGGGAACCCAGTGACTTTCTGCATGTGGAAAGTCATCAGGTCGAGCGGGTTGGAGACCACGATTACGAATGCCTTCGGCGCGTGCTTTTTGATGTTCTCAGCCGCCGAGCCGACAATCTCGGCGTTCTTAGTGAGCAGGTCCTCGCGCGTCATGCCGGGCTTGCGGGCGAGACCGGCGGTCATGACGACAATATCGGCGCCAGCGATATCTTTGTAGTCGATGCTGCCGGTAACACGCGAGTTATACCCGCGAACCGGTCCCGCTTGGGTCAGGTCGAGCGCCTTTCCCTGCGGAATACCGTCAATGATATCCACCAGCACGATATCGGCCAGGTTGGCTTCGGCCAGGTATTGGGCGCACGCAGCGCCGACATTACCGGCGCCGATAACTGCGATCTTCTTGTTCATCGTTCCATCCTCTACGTTACAATTCCCATATAAGACACGTAACTCGAATGTCTACGTAACCAACACGGTGTGACCGGCGTCATGGACAACCGCAACTCGGGCGCCACTTCTCCCCTTCGTCCTGTCACGCACGAACGCGGTGACATCGCGAACCGGCTCAAAATACACTTTGCGAACAACATCATCGTCAAGCTCGGAGTGGATGCATACGTCGATGCGCCGGCTCAGGGCATTGACCCTCGATAGCTTATGGGAGCCAAAGCGCGGGACTCCATCAACCGGCGCATTAGTCTGTCTGTCCCATGTCTCCGCCAGGTGAAAGAAGTAACCGGAGCCAATGCCTTCAAGACACGGCGATATCACAATTGCGGCGCCGCCATTGGCGACCGCCAACTGGCAATTCTCGAGCGCTTTCTGCGCCTGATACAGATTCTTGTTTAGCGGTGAGAGCAACTCGCACAGCGCGATATCGTAGCGGGTCTTGACCTTGCGCGAATATATCTGTTCTGCCAGACCAACCGCCTGTGCGAAGCTTTCGCGGATATCGCCGATGAAAGCGCCCGCAAGTCCGCCGTGTGCATCAGCCACCAACTGGATGGACACGATGTTGTCTATCGGCAGCAGATCGAGCAGCGCATCGAGATGCTCGGAGACAGGGTTCCCTTTCAGTTTGAGGGGCGCCGCATCCAGTGAATTTGCGAGGTTGTGATTTCGCTCTATGGAGGCCAGATCCATGAGCCCTGGGAAGATAGATTTTCGCCCGCCGGTGAACCCGGCAAAGAAATGCGGCTCAACGGAACCGATGACGAGGACCTTCTCGAATTCGAAAAGGCGTTGGTCGCCATACACGGCTGCACCGAAAGAATCGGTGCCGAGACAGCGCATCGAACTCTGGTCGGTGGCGTCATGTGAAGTCACACGCGAATAAACAGAATCATGATGTCGTTCGAAGATTGACCGAAGTTGCTCATGGTTCGGTGGCTTGTGTGAGCCGGTGGCTATGATGAAATGAGCCCGATTCAGCACGCCCGGCGACAGGTTTTCCAACCAAGTCAGAACGGTCGCTGTCGGCGTGTGACGGTAGGCATCGTTGACCACTACCAGCAGCGAGTCACCATCGAGATGGGCATCGAGATTCGCTGCCAGTGCCCGTTCGCAAAACTCGACAGGTCCGAAATTCATTGGCGCCCTCGCGGCATCGAAACTGTCGACGATCACGCCTTCCGGAATCTCAACCTCAAGGCGCACGTCACCGTATGCCAGCGACACAGTCATAAACTCCAGCGTCCGGCCGATGCCCGCACAGCGTCATCAGCCCGGGAAGAAGAACGCGATCTCCTTGGCGGCATTATCGTCCGAGTCGGACGCATGCACCGAATTTTTCTCTATATCACGGCCGATCTCGTTGCGGATCGTGCCGCAGGCCGCCTTCGCAGGATCAGTGGCGCCCACCAACTCACGGAGTGCCAAGACGGCGTTGTCTCTTTCAAGTGCCATGGTCACGATGGGTCCCGCACTCATGTACTTCACCAAGCTGTTCAAGAACGGTTTCCCCTCGTGAACAGCGTAGAAGCGGCGTGCCTCGGCTTCGCTCAGCCGCACCAGCCGCATCGCTACGATCCGGAAGCGGGCAGCTTCGAGCCGCGCTATGACATGGCCGATCAGATTCCGTTCGGTTGCGTCCGGTTTTATCATCAGTAATGTCTTGCTCATCGATCCTTCCCTGTGTAGCAGGTATCATGCCTTCTTGATTTTCAATGCCTCGCGGAAGCCGATCTCGATAGCCTTCCGGTTTTTCTCTTCAGTACCGCGAGGCGCGCGAGCCAAAACGGAGTTCGTCAGCGATTCGCGACTGACGATCCCGGTCAGAGCCGCAATCGCCGCCAGTGCGATGACATTGGCCACCATGACATGCCCCGCCTCCTCGCGGGCCAGCCGAGTAAACGGCAGGCCGTAGTAACTCTCGGTGGGGATCTCGGTTACTAACGTTGTGTCCACTATCAGCGTGCCGTCTGGCTTCAAGTCGCAATAGTATTTGTCCATTGACTCCTGCGTCATGGCCAGGAGCAGGTCCAGCTTGATCGCCTTGGGGTAAAAGATCTCATTGGAGGAGATCACGACGTCTGACTTGGAGGCACCGCCGCGCGCCTCCGGTCCGTACGACTGGGACTGTGTGACATTGCGTCCGTCGCCGCCACCGATCGCCTCGCCCAAAATAACCGAAGCGAGGATCATCCCCTGACCACCCGAACCGGAGAGCCGAAGCTCGAACCGATCCTGCGGAATCTGTATCTTGTCAAGGAGCTTGTGCGACACGATCACTTGCCTCCTCTCACGGATTCGACAGTCCGCTGGTACTCGTCGCAGAACTCTGTCTTGTCGTTTTCGTGAAGAACACCGATAACGAATTTATCCTTCAGTTCCTCCGCCGACATTTCCCTCGACTTGGCCAGCGTGACTGTCCGTTCTTTGAACGTTTGCAGCATGGCGACGGCGTCACCGAGGCGGTTGAGCCGTCCAAAATAGGTGTGGCAGTTGGAGATCGCCTCGACCACCGAGAAACCACGGTGCTGAATGGCCTGTTGGATTACCTTTTCAAGCTGCGGTGCATGATACACCGTACCGCGGGCAACAAAGGAAGCTCCGGCTGCCTGGGCCAGACTGCAGGGGTCAAACGACTTTTCGGCGTTGCCATACGGCGTGGTCGTGGAGAAGGCGTTCGCCGGCGTGGTCGGAGACCCCTGACCGCCGGTCATGCCATAGATATGGTTGTTGATCAAGATTGTTGTGATATCGATGTTGCGGCGGCAGGCATGGATGAAGTGATTGCCTCCGATCGCAAGAGCGTCGCCGTCGCCGGTCACCACGATCACTTTCATGTGCGGCTGGGCGAATTTGACGCCGGTGGCAAACGGCAGCGCGCGCCCGTGGGTTGTGTGCAGGGAGTTGAAGTCCATGTAGACCGGCATCCGGCTGGTGCAGCCGATACCGGAAACCATGGCCACCTCGTCCTTGGACAGGTGGAGATTGTCGATTGCGCGGATAAGTGCGCTCATCACCACGCCGTTACCGCAGCCGGCGCACCAGACCGAGGGAAACTTCTTGCGTGGCCTGAGGTACTGGAGGATCACGTCGGATTTCTGTTTTTCGACAGTTGCGGTTGCCATCACAGCACCTCGTCAAGCTTCTCCAGCAACTGATGCGGCGTCAGTATTTCGCCGTCATAGCGCTGGATGGTGTGAATTTCGACATCGCGTGGCAGCACCCGCTGTACCTCGTGCACGATCTGTCCCATGTTTAATTCGCCTACAATGACCTTTCGGCAACGGGCGCACAACTCGATGAGCTGCTGGTCGGGGAACGGCCAGATAGTGAACAACTGAATGCTTCCCACTTTGAATCCGGCCTGGCGGGCGATCAATGCCGCCTGCTGGGCCGTCCGCGCGACCGTGCCGTAGGCGATGAAGGCCACCTCGGCGTCATCCATCATGTCAACCCGGATCTTCGCCAACTCATCGCGATAATTCTCGATCTTGAATTTGAGTTTGTCGAGTTTGGGGGCGATCTCATCGGCCCGATTGGTCGAGAACCCCATGATGTCGTGGGTGAGGCCGGTGACATTATAGCGGTACCCTTGACCATAGGCCGGCATGGGTGAAACCATATTGGGAGTCATGACGAACGGCACAAACTGTTCCGGCGGGACGGTCGGCGCCACTCGATTGATAATCGGATACTCGCCCGGTTCGGGAATCGTGACCATCTCACGCATGTGGCCGATCACCTCATCGAGAAGCACAGTGACGGGCGTCCGAAATCGTTCCGACAGATTGAAGGCCCGGATCGTCTCGGTGATGGTATCACCGACTGATGATGGTGCGACGGCGATGGCTGTATAATCACCGTGTGTTCCCCAGCGGGCCTGCATGGTATCGGACTGGCTGACTTTGGTAGGCAAACCGGTCGACGGACCGCCGCGCTGGACGTTGACAATCACGCAGGGCGTTTCCGTCATGTAAGCGTAACCGATATTCTCAAGCATCAGCGAGTACCCCGGCCCCGAGGTCGCGGTCATCGCTTTTAGACCAGAGACGGAAGCTCCGACCACTGCCGCAATGGAAGCGATCTCGTCTTCCATCTGGATGAACCGTCCCCCGATTTTCGGAAGTTCGCGGGCGCACCCTTCGGCAACTTCGGTGGAAGGAGTGATGGGATAACCGGCATAGAATCGCATACCGGCGTAGATCGCCCCCTGCACGCAGGCGGCGTTTCCCTGCATCAAACGTCGTTTTCTTTCTGCCATTCTCGCGCTCACTTGTAGTTTGAGGTTATGGCAAAATCCGGGCAATGCTGCCAGCAGATGGCGCACTGAATGCAGTCATTCGCACGCGCCAGGACCGGTTTGCCGTCGCGGTCCGGCTCAAACACCTGCGTGGGGCAAAGCGCGATACAGATATTGCACGCTTTACACCACGTGAGATTGATATTCAAAGGGGCTGGCCCTTTGGAATAATCATACTTGCTCTTGGGGGCCGGTTTGGCACCGGACCCCGCAACCTGACCGGAGTCAGACATGAGTCACCTCGATCTATTTCTCCAAAAACATTTTTGACCGCATCTACAACTACTTACGTTTGCCGGCCGACTTTCCCGACGAACTCTTAACCTTGGTCGCCTTCCCTTTTGTCGCGGGCTTTTTTGCGGCCGGCTTCTTCGGCGCACCCTTCGACGGCTTTTTCTTCATGAGGTCACCAAGGAGTTGCGGAATTTCGAGCGGCGAACCGGCCACCGGCACGCCCACTTTGTTCAGGGCTTCTATCTTCTCCTTAGCGGTACCGGAGCCGCCGGCAATGATGGCACCGGCGTGTCCCATCCGTTTGCCGGGCGGGGCAGTCTGGCCGGCTATAAACGACACCACCGGTTTGGTCACATGCTTTTTGATGAATTCGGCTGCCATCTCTTCGTCGGAGCCACCGATCTCGCCTATCATCACGATAGCCTTGGTCAGCGGGTCGGCTTGGAATGCTTCGAGGCAATCGATGAAGTTGGTGCCGATCACCTGGTCGCCGCCGATGCCGATACACGTCGTCTGACCCATCCCTTCCAGCGTAAGCGCCCAGATCGCTTCGTACGTGAGCGTACCGGAACGGGAGACGACACCGACATACCCTTTTTTGACGATTGAACCGGGCAGAATGCCAACCTTGGACAGTTCCGGCGATATCAGTCCGGGGCAGTTGGGGCCAATCAGCCGTGCGCCGTGCGCCTTTACGTATGGCACGACCTTCATCATGTCATTTGCCGGGACTCCCTCGGTTATACAGACCACCAACTTGATACCAGCATCGACTGCCTCGTATATCGCATCGACAGCGAACGACGGCGGCACGTAAACGACCGACGTGTTCGCGCCGGTCGCTTTGACCGCTTCTTCCATCGTGTTGAACACCGGAATGCCGTTGACTTTGGTGCCCCCTTTGCCGGGAGTCACGCCGGCGACCACGTCGGTGCCGTATTTTCTCATCTGGTCCGCATGAAATGACCCATCACGTCCGGTGATCCCCTGTACGACCAGCTTTGTCTTTTTGTCTATGAATATTGCCATATCAGTATCGTTCCTTCTACACCAGTCACACTTCACCGGCCAGAGAAATTGCCTTCTTGACCCCTTCATCGAGCGTCTCAGCCGTCGGCAGTTTGATCGAGGCAAGGATCCGCTGCCCCTCCTTTTCGTTCGTTCCGGTCAGTCGCACCACCACCGGAACGGTCGGCTTGAATTCGGCGAATGCGGTGACAATGCCGGTGGCGACATCATCGCACCGAGTGATCCCGCCGAAAATATTGATAAGAATGGCGCGGACATTCTGGTCGGACAGGATGATCTGCATGGCGGTAACCACCTTCTGCGGATTGGATGAACCGCCGATATCCAGAAAATTGGCCGGTTCGCCACCATAGCGCTTCACGAGGTCCATCGTCGCCATCGCGAGCCCGGCACCGTTGACGATGCATCCGATATTGCCGTCAAGTTTGACGAACGACAAGTCCGCCTCGCGCGCTTTTACTTCGGCAGGATTTTCGGCGTCCAGATCACGCATGGTGGCGATCGCCGGTTGGCGATAGAGAGCGTTGTCGTCGATGTTCAGCTTGGCGTCCAGCGCGATCACCGATCCGTTTTGGGTGGTCACCAGCGGGTTGATCTCGATAAGGGAGGCATCACATTTCCAGAACAGGCCGTACAGTTTCATGATGATATCCGCCGCCTGACGCACCTGGTTGATATCACGATAGAGTTTGTAGGCCAGGTTGCGCGCTTCAAAGGCACGCAGTCCGACTGCCGGATCAACAAACAGCTTGTAGATCTTCTGCGGAGTTTTGGCCGCAACCTCTTCGATATCAATACCTCCGGCCGCAGACACCATGATCACGGGACGTTTGGTAACCCGATCCAGAATGATGCCAACATACGCCTCTGACAATATGTCCTCAGCAATCGTCACCAGCACTTTCTTGACGGTGAGCCCTTTGATATCCATACCGATAATGGTCTGCGCCAGTACACGGGCTGCTTCGGCGTTTTCCGCATATTTGACGCCGCCGGCTTTGCCGCGGCCACCGACATGCACTTGCGCCTTCACCATCACCGGTTTGTTGATCTTTTCAGCGATCGCAAACGCATCCGCCGCAGTGGTGGCAACTTCTCCCGGCGGGACCGGGATACCGGCCTCAGCGAAGATCTGCTTGGCCTGATATTCGTGAACCTTCATGCATCTATATCCTTGCCGCCATCCGGGAGGCGGCCTGATGTGAGAGTTTGATGATATTCTTTGGCGTATGTTTCAAGTTGCTCGCGCGTGTTATCCTGTGGCTGATCGAGCACTTTTTCCAGCAAGTAATCCAGGACTTGCCCCACCACCGGACCGGGATCAACCCCAAGCAGCGCCATAATATCGCGGCCATCGAGTGCCAGATCCCCCACGCCGAGCGGCGGTTTATGCGACAGTTCTTCACGGATGGCAGCTTCGAGTTCATCAACGTCGACAGTACTACCACCCATCCCCTGGGCGACAACGTCGGCCCGGCGCAGGTCAAGCAGCTCGAAAATAAGGTCTACGCCGACACGACGTATGAGTCGCCGCAGCCCCTTCTCCGTCACGGGGGTCGTGTACATGTGGCGCTCGACAAGCGTGGCTACCTGCTGGGCAAGTTCCCTGGGATAGCGGAGGCGATTCATGGCGGTCACAGCCGCACGTGCGCCGGTGATTTCGTGTCCGTAGAAAGTCGCGCCGGTCTCGGTGAGACGGCGTGCCTGCGGCTTGCGAATGTCGTGAAACAGCGCGGCCAGCCGCAGTCGCAGTGACTGCGGACAAGCATCGACCGTACGGATCGTATGCTCGAATACGTCGTACTTGTGGTACGGTCCCGGCTGGGTCACCTCCACACAGGCTTCCAGTTCCGGCAAGATGTGACCAAGAAGCGTGCTTGTATGCATCACGCGAAAGCCATCCGATGGCCTCTCCGCATGTACGAGGAGCTTGGTCAGTTCTTCGGATATTCTCTCAGCCGACACGCTGGCGATAAACGCAGCATGCTGTTGCAGGGCTTGGAACGTGGCCGGCTCGATATCGAACTGGAACCGGGCTGCGAACTGGATCGCCCGGAGCATCCGCAGGGGGTCCTCGGGGAACGAATCTGGCGACGTCATTCGCAGCCGGCGATTCTTAAGATCGGCGAGCCCTTGCAGGGGGTCGATCAGTTCGTCATTGTCGAGTGCCAGCGCCATGGCGTTGATGGTGAAATCGCGCCGCAACAGGTCCTGCTCGACCGGGATCGCCGGGTCAAAGTCGACCGCAAAGTCAGTGTGTCCAGGTCCGGTGGAATGTTCTTTGCGGGGGAGCGAGATGTCGAACGTGTGCGTCTTTCCCTTGCGCTGCTGAGTGAATTTGATAACACCAAAGCTCCGCCCTACGAGGTCGACCCGTCCATAGTCTCTCAGAATGGAGGTCAGTTCGTCATACGTGACACCGGTGACGAGATAGTCCCGGTCCTTGACCACCTGTCCATGACTCAGGTAACGGTCGCGCACGGCGCCTCCAACCTCGAATATGCGGCCCCGTTTGAGAATCGCGCGGACCGGCTCCTCCGACATCGTGCACATGATCACCCGGCCAGTATCCTCGTGCCCGCCTCGCCATACACCGCTTTACGAGCATCCTTGAATGAGGAGATTGTCACCATTTCGCCGCCGTTCTCAAGGAACTTGACCGCGGCAAGTATCTTGGGACCCATCGAACCGGCCGGGAAATGACCGTCGCCATAATACTGCTTGATCTCACCAGCGGTACAGGCATCAAGCGCCTGCTGATTTGGCTTCCCGTAGTTGATGGCCACCTTGTCGACCGACGTCAGTATGGAAAGAATGTTGGCGCCGATCTCACGCCCGATGACGGCAGAGCCGAGATCCTTGTCGATAACGGCATCCATTCCCTCGAGCAGACCGCGATGGTCAACGTACACCGGGATCCCGCCGCCGCCCCCAGCTATGACGATCACGCCCGAATCGACCAGTCCCTTGATGGTCTCCCCTTCAATAACTTTGAGCGGCGTTGGCGATGGCACCACCCGTCGCCAGCCACGATCGGCGTCTTTCTTCATCTGCCAGTCGCGTGTTTCCGTGAACAATCGCGCTTCATCTTCATTGTAGAACTGCCCGATGAACTTGGTGGGATTCTTGACCGCCGGGTCATGCTCGTCGACCAGCATTTGGGTGATGATCGTGATGACTGGCCGGTTAATCTTCTCCTGCTGAAGCCGGTTCTGCAACGACTGTTCTATCATATACCCCATGCCGCCCTCGGTGTCCGCCACCAGCACGCCCAGCGGCAGGATTGGCGCCTTGCCACGCGCCAGCTCCACCCGCAGCAGCGCGTTTCCAACCTGGGGTCCATTGCCATGAGTGACCACCAGGTTGAAACCGTCGCGTGCCAACTCGACAATTCCATCAAGCGAGGCCCGTGTGTTGGCAAACTGGTTGGCAATCGTATCCTCCTGGCCGGGCTGGGTGATGGCGTTGCCGCCGAGTGCAATCACCGCCGTCTTGTTCTTCACCATATGCGCGTACGCTTCCACGCTCCATCTGTGGGGAACCTGCCGCTTACGCCCGGACCGCCTTTCGAGTCGAACGCTTCGACCTGGCCTTAGGCGTCGATGCGCCGAACTTCTCCGACAGTACCGTGGTAAGATTGGGAGAACCGATCTCCTGGAGACTGTAGAAGACCCGGACCGTCGGCTTGTTGAACTTGACCAGGCGAGACAGATCGATCGGCGTAGCGATCATCACCAGATCACACTTGGTGCGATTGATGGTGGTCTCCAGATCCCTGACCTGAGCATCGCCGTAACCCATGGCCGGAAGCAGCGTGCCGATGTTCGGATACTTTTTGTAGGTCTCCGTGATCGACTGCACCGTGTACGGGCGCGGGTCAACCAATTCCGCAGCGCCGAACTTGTGCGCCGCCACCACACCGGCCCCGTATTTCATTTCGCCGTGCGTGAGTGTTGGACCATCCTCGACCACCAACACGCTTTTTCCTTTGATCAGCTCCGGCTTGTCGACCTCGATCGGCGAGGCGGCATCGATCACGAGCGCGTCGGGGTTGTACTTATGTATATTGGCCCGCACCAGCGACACATTCTCAGGTGCGGCCGAATCGATCTTATTGATGACGATTACATCGGCCATAAGCAGGTTGTTCTGACCCGGATAATAACTGATCTCGTGCCCGGGTCGGTGCGGGTCCACGACCGTTATGTAGATGTCGGGGCGATAAAACGGCATATCGTTGTTGCCGCCATCCCACAGGATGACATCGGCTTCTTTCTCCGCTTCGCGCAGGATGATCTCGTAATCGACACCGGCGAAAACGGTGATGCCGCGAACGATGTGCGGTTCGTATTCTTCCCGCTCTTCGATTGTGCAATCGTGTTTGTCCAGGTCGGCCAGCGAACCGAACCGCTGGCAAACCTGCTTGGTCAGGTCGCCGTACGGCATGGGGTGACGAATGGCCACCACGCGCTTACCCATGCCCTGAAGAATCTCCGCCACTTTGCGCGAGGTTTGCGACTTACCGGAGCCGGTGCGCACTGCACAAACCGCAACGACCGGCTTGGAAGACGCGAGCATAGTCGGCGTGCCTCCCTCGACGCAAAAACGCGCCCCGGCCGCCATTACGTGTGCCGCTTTCTCCATGACGTATTGGTAGGAGACATCCGAATACGAGAATATCACCTCATCGACGCCATGTTTGGCGATCAAACCCAGCAATTCCGATTCATCGTGTATCGGTATCCCTTTTGGGTAGAGCTTGCCGGCCAGCGCAGCCGGATAACGGCGCCCCTCGATATCGGGGATCTGAGTGGCGGTAAACGCCATCACTTCCACGGCGTCGTTATTACGGTAAAGGGTGTTGAAGTTGTGGAAATCGCGCCCGGCCGCGCCCATGATTATCACTTTTCTTTTCTTGCTCAGCATGCCTATCTCCAGAACTCGGTGTGACTGATTGTTGCCATCCATTCTCCTGATCTCCGCCGGGCAGTCAGATCGAGGAGGACAACCAGATATAGAGTATCAGAAACCTGGAGTGATATCCCGGTCTCTGAGGAATTGTCTGTTGCTGTCTTGGCACGCTCTCGGTTCCTTCGTGGTATGCTTATTCGGCGTTGTCGATCTGCGCTCGCTGAATCGTCCCGCTGAAATCGACATAAACCGACTTCCACTCACTGAACACATCCAGCGCCGCGGTGGCCGCCTCGCGGTGACCGTTGCCGGTTTCTTTGGTGCCGCCAAACGGAAGATGCGTTTCGGCGCCAATGGTTGGTGCGTTCACGTAAAAAATACCCGTATAGACATCGCGCATCGCGGTGTATGCCTTGTTGACATCGCGCGTGTACAGCGACGCCGACAAACCGTAGACTGTGTCGTTGGCCAATTCAATCGCCTCATCGAATGTTCTGAAGGTCCCCACCGAAAGGACCGGCCCGAAGATTTCTTCTTTCCAGATGCGCATGGTCCGAGTGACACCGGTGAAAATGGTTGGCTGGACGAAGAATCCTTTGTTGTAATTGCCGCCGGTAAGCCGTTCGCCGCCGCAAGCGAGCCTGGCACCATCTTTCTTGCCGATCTCGATATAGCTGAGCACGGTGTTCATTTGCGATTCGTTGATGCATGGTCCCATGTTGACCGACTCATCGAGACCGTTGCCAACTTTCAGTTTCCGCGCCCGCTCGACCAGCATATCGGTGAATTTGGCGGCGATCGACTCATGCAATATGAGGCGGCTCGTGGCGGTGCAGCGCTGACCGGTGGTGCCGAACGCACCCCACAGCGCTCCTTCGAGCGCCAGCGACAGGTCGGCGTCATCCATAACTATCTGCACGTTCTTTCCTCCCATCTCGAGACAGGAGTGCTTGAACTTGGGGGCACAGGCCACCGAGACCTTGCGTCCGATCTCTGTGGAGCCGGTAAATGACACGACTTTTACCCGATCGTCACTGATCAACGCATCGCCGAGTGCTCCGCCGGAACCGGTCACCATATTGACGACACCCGCCGGCACCCCCTCGGCCTCAAGCGCCCTGAACAGGTTCACGACCGATATCGGTGTATCCGTGGCCGGCTTAATCACCACGGTATTGCCGCAGATAAGCGCCGGCATCATCTTCCACGACGGGATCGCCATCGGAAAATTCCACGGCGTTATGAACGCGCAAACGCCGAGCGGCTGACGAACAGTCATATTAAATTTGTTGGGAAGCTCCGATGGGGTCGTCATGCCGAACAGACGCCGTCCTTCGCCCGCCATGTAATAGGTCATGTCGATCGCTTCCTGAACATCACCACGCGTCTCGATAAGGATCTTCCCCATTTCGCGAGTCATGTCACGGGAGTTCGCCTCTTTAGCGGCCGTCAAACGAGCGGCCACGCGGTACAAGATCTCACCCCGCTTTGGCGCCGGTACGAGACGCCATTTTTTGTACGCCTCGGCGGCGGCATCGATGGCCGCTTTGACATCTTCGACCGAAGACTTCTGGAACAGTCCTACCACGTCATCGATGTTGGCGGGGTTACGGTTTTCAAACGTCTGTCCCGAGCGGGACGCAACCCATTGTCCGTTTATATAGTTCTTATGAACTTCAGCGCACATCGCGTTCTCCCTTCAAAATTCCATCACACCACCGTCGACCAATGGGCGCCCGGTTGTGAAATAATTCACCCTTGGCCGACTAAAAGGTGGTAATATACCTCTTAGATGAATGAAGTCAACGCCTTTCGCGATTGCGAATACCGCTGCATCTTACTGTCCGACACGGCGTTGTGAAAGAACAACCATCCTATTCTGTTTGACCGCGCTATACGCCCGCGGATGGCGTGAAGCGATGCGGCCCGATGATTTCAGTGCCGGCCCCTTCGTGCCCTCCACAGCCGGACGGGTTCACGGCTCGTGCAGCATGTATGCAACGGTTATTCGCCGATTTCTCTTAACTGATTGGAAGGTCACTCGTTTATATTAGTGGAGAATATGGAGAAGTCGTGTACAGTTTAGTCATGGCATCATGGCTCTGTTTGCCGCTTGCGCCTCTCAACCCACTGGAGCAGGACACACTGCCGGTGATGAGCTTCCACCTCACCGCCGGAATTACAGCCCCTACAGATATCAGTTCGAGCGGTCCCGAGCTTACCGCCAAATACGAAATGCTGGCCACCCATCCGGTGGTAGTTCGAGGGACGGTTGAGTACAGGTTCAGTCATATACGGGCAAACGTCTATCCCCAGCGCGATTCGAGGTATGTTCGGCTGAGAGGTGATCTGCACGGGTTCACGGCCGGGGCCGATGTCCTGTACTATCGCGGCACGAACCGGTTGACCGGATACCTTGGGCTTGGCGCGGTCTATTCACTGCATTCACTTATCACCGACGAAGCGGCTTCGGCGAGCATGGCGAGGACATTTGATATCGATAAGATCGAGATCGCTCCCGCGGTGGGATACCGTGTGACGATGGGGCTACGGTATCATCGAGTGTACTCACTGGAGATAACCATCACGGAACTCCGACCAAAATTTCTATACACTCGTTACATGGATACCGGTTATGCCCGGAGCGACGATCCGACCCGCCTGAGCGGTTTCCGTGTTTCGGTAGGCCACTTGTGGACTATCCGCCAGTGGTGAACTACTCCGTGGCCAGGCTGCGCCATAAATACCAGCAAGCCACGGTACGGTGTGGACGCCATCGTTCGCTGAACGACTCCAGATCAACCTCCTCCTGCGTCACTCCATACAGCTTGTGAATAGCTGTTTGGATGCCGTTGTCTCCAGCCGAAAATACATCGGGCCGTCCCAGCACGAACATGAGATACATCTCCGCGCTCCAGCGCCCGATTCCTTTTATCGTAGTCAATTCGGCGACCACCTTCTCATCCGACAAGTGCCCCAATCCGTGCAGCTTGACAGAACCATCGAGCACCTTCGCGGTAAGGTCCCGCAGGTATTTCAATTTCTGCGGCGACACGCCGGCGGCCCGGAGTTGTTTGTCTGTCAGCCTGCCAAGCGAAGCGGCGCTCAGCCGCTTAACACCTGCCGCTACACGAATTCGTTTGAAAATAGCTCTGGCCACTTTGCCGGACAATTGCTGATACACAATGATCTCCGCCAACGCATGAACGGCACCGCGTTTCAGTTTGATTTGCGGCGGGCCGACTTTACGGATAACCCGGCCCAGAACCGGGTCGACGGTAGCTATATGACGTTCAGGCGACGTCGGCCGCTTCGGATGCTTCATTTCTGTCTAATGTCCTTCTTGAACGGCCCATAGACATAACCTGTCCGATAGAAATAGGAACCGAGCACGTGTCCCCGGTGTGTTATTTCAAAACTGCGAATCTCCGTCAGACTATCGAACCGATTGGTTGCTATAGGCTCGCTGAGAAACCAAGGGTCATCGGCTATCATAATGACATTTCGTCCGTATTGTTCCTTTTCATTGAACCAGTACCGATACGACAAGCCATTCTTGCCGAACAAATGCTGGCCACCGGTCAGCGCGGGGCCATCGAATCGACTGTAGAACGCCATCTCGCTTGACATGCTGTATTTATCCAGGCCGACAGCAAGCGGTTCGACACCAAATCTGTGCAGAAGGTCGGCGCGGACAGTATCCACCGATGCGGCCAGTTGTTTCCATCCGACAGCGCCCAGTGTTCCTTTTGGATATGGTACCCCGGGCAATCCAAGCACCAGGTAATAGAGCGCGAGTCCGTATATTACCGCAATCACATTTGCGGTCGGCAGCCACCATGGGCGCATGCGCACGAGAAATGGCCTGCGATCCTTTTGGCCGCGACCCGGGCTCATCGAGACGGCAATGACAGGCAGCAACGCCAGCCAGAGAGGTCCGGTCCAGTTGAGCTTTGGTTCGTGGGTCAAACTGAAGAGAAGAAAAACCGCCAGCGGCACCGTTGTGAGCCAGAGGACGAATCGCCGGGAACGAACAAGTTGTTCGTTCCGGATCTCGTTTTCGACAATGACAGGCTTAACCAATACCGCCATGGCCGCCACCAGTCCGACCGGGCTTAAGAGCACAATAGCCGAACCGAGTAGAAGATGTGGCGAGAAGCGGAATGACTCGCTCAACCGGCGGCCTGTCTGAAATACGAACGACGCCCACTCGTGGGTGGCATTCCAGTAGATAACCGGCGCGAAGAGCACGGCAGCGATGGCAAGCGCCATGTACGGTTGAGGTTTGGTCAGCCAGTGGCGTCGCTTTCCCTCTGTAATGACAAACAGAACGACAGCCGGGACAAGGAGCGCGATCGTGTACTTTGACAGGAGTCCGAGTCCGATACAAATGCCGGCGCCGAACCATGACGATGACCTGCCGGCAAGTAATGCACGCCCCAGAAAGAACAGCGCACCGGCCCAACACGCAGTGAGCGGCGCATCTGGTGTGGCTATCAGACCAGTACCAAAGAAAAATGGAAGTGTGGACATCAGAAGCAGCATCGCGAAGGCAGGTCGCCGACCAAACAGCTCGCGCGTAAGCGCCATCCCGAAATACGCGGCGATCAGCCAACTCGCCAGAGTCCCGATTCGCACGCCGAACTCGCTCTTGCCGAATAACGCTGTGCCGACACCGATAAGCCAGGCGACCATGGGTGGATGATCGAGATAACCGGGCGACGGATGCTGACTGTAGTTCCAGTAGTACGCCTCCTCGGGAAGGAGTTCAGGCACGCCGAGATACACGAGACGCACCAGGAAAAGATATGCAACCAGCGACAGCGTGCTGCCTATCCATAAGCGGTTAAGACTCTTCGATTTGTCGCTAAGCGAGCCGCGAATCAGCGCGATCCCTATACCGATAGTCAGTGATGACACGAGGGCCGCAGGGAGCAGCGCGGCCATGGCAGGCCACTCAAACTTGTCAGACAGCAGCGCGAAAAGTCCACCGCGAAGGCAGAATGCCAGCAGGAATACCGAGGCCAGCCGAAGGCTTTTGCGAACATCATGCCCGGTATCGGTTCGGGGCCACAGTAGCGAATAAACTGCCAGATACAGTATGGCTGACGTTATGAGGAAACTCCATAAGTCGGCAAATTGCGAAACCGATTCGTGTGTGTTGAAAATGGCGAACAAGCCAATATCAATGACAAGCTGAGCCGACATCAGGAGCACGAGTGTGCTCGAATTACCACGTCTGATAGTCCCCCACGTCAGTTGAACCGCTCGCCGCATGTATGCCAACATTGTAACCGCTGATCGCTGCCCGTTTCGACCGTCACATCCGCTGCTGATACCTGGCGAGGAAATCGCGACGAAACGCTTCGAACCGACCTCGCTCGATAGCTTCGCGAATGTCGCGCATCAGCTTCTGGAAAAAATATGTCGAATGATACGAACTGAGCACCATCCCCACTATCTCTGATTGGTTGAACAAATGACGCAGATAGGCGCGGCTGTATCGCCGGCAGACGCGGCAGTCACAGTGCGGGTCAAGCGGGCGGTTGTCATCGGTGAAATCGGCATTGCGATAAACGAGCGGCCCCTCCGATGTAAAGACGCAGCCGGTCCTGGCGTTCCGGGTAGGAAGCACACAGTCGAACATGTCGATGCCGTGTGATACCGCCATGAGGATATCCTCGGGGTACCCTACTCCCATCAAATATCGAGGTTTGTGAGACGGCAAATATTGAATGGTATGAGCTAATACCGATTCCATCTCCTGCTTGCTCTCTCCTACCGAAAGCCCGCCTATGGCGTTGCCGGGGAAATCAAGCCCGACGATCTGCTCAGCCGATTGTGTGCGCAGATGGGGATAGGTCGAGCCCTGCACGATACCGAAGAGAGTGATATCTGGGTCATTGAGTTCCCGATGCCGTTTCAGGCCCCGCTTTGCCCAGTCGTGCGTCCGTCGTACGCCGAATGCGGCCGTGGCTTCGTCACACGGATACGGCACGCACTGGTCGAACGCCATGATGATATCGGCGCCGATATCGTGTTGAATCTCAATCACTTTCTCGGAAGTGAAAAAATGACGCGAGCCATCAAGGTGAGATTGAAACTCCACGCCGTCATCGGTGACTTTCGAAATGTCTTTAAGTGAGAACACCTGGAAACCGCCGCTGTCGGTGAGTGTCGGCTTGTTCCAGCCGGTGAATTGCGCCAATCCCCCTTGTCGTTTGATCACGCCGGTGCCGGGTCGAAGGTACAGATGGTAGGTGTTGCCAAGGACTATCTCGGCACCACAGCTTTCGAGGTCCTCGGCGGTCAGAGCCTTTACCGCACCGGAGGTCCCAACCGGCATGAAGGCCGGGGTCTGCACGTTTCCGTGCGGCGTTTCGAGCACGCCGCGTCGTGCCGACTGGTCGGTGCCATGCAGGCTGAATGAAAACGGCTTACCCAAGCGCGATATCCAGAGCTGACTGAATCTCGGACACCGCCGATACTTGAATCCCGCCCGTCGTGACCTGCGCCCGGTTAGGTTCCGGCAGCAGAATAGTCTCGAAACCAAGTTTGGCAGCTTCGGCCACCCGGCGGTCAATCATCGTGATCCCTCGGACTTCGCCCGACAGCCCCACCTCACCCACGGCCATCAGTTTGCTGTCGACTGGTTTGTTGAGAAGAGAAGACGCAATCGCGATCAAGATTGGCAGATCGAGTGCCGGCTCGGACAATCTCAGACCGCCGGCGACCGAGACAAACACATCGTGGGTAGCCATCGAGTACTCGCACCGTTTTTCCAGAATGGCGAGCAACAGCGCCAGTTTCCGATGATCGATCCCGCCCGCGACCCGTTGCGGATTGCCGTAACTGGCGCGCGTCACCAGCGCTTGTACTTCTACCAGTAGCGGGCGGTTCCCTTCGCAGATACCGGCCACGACGGCACCCGTGCGCGGTTGGCCGGCGTGCGATGACAGAAAGAAGGATGACGGATTGCTGACCTCGGTCAGCCCCTGCGATGTCATTTGAAACAGGCCGATTTCGGCCACTGAGCCGAACCGGTTCTTGTTGGCGCGGAGGATCCGGTAGAGATGTGACGAATCCCCTTCGAAATACAGCACAGTATCGACCATATGTTCGAGCACCTTGGGGCCGGCCACCAATCCGTCTTTGGTGACATGGCCGACCAAAAAGAGCGCGAAACCTTTGGCCTTGGCGAGATTGATCAACGTTCCGGCCGCTTCGCGGATCTGACCCACTGTTCCGGGTGGCGAATCGAACTGCGCGCAGGAGACTGTCTGGATCGAATCGACCAGAACCACGCCGTAGTCGTTGGCGCTCAGCAGTTCGACAATCTCTTCGAGTTGCGTGGCTGTCACAACAGTGACCCCTTCTCCTCGAATACCGAGCCGGTTGGCACGAATCCTGATCTGTGAGAGGGATTCCTCGCCGGTGATATACAACACCGGAATACCTTGCCGCGAATAAGCGTCGGCTGCCTGCAGGATGAGTGTCGATTTGCCGATGCCGGGGTCGCCGCCGATAAGCACGGTCATACCAGAAAGCAACTGCCCGCCCAGGACGCGGTCAAACTCCTCGAATCCGGACTCGTGGCCGGTGAGCCGTTCACTTGAGATATGGGCGAGCGAGACCGATTCGACACGGGATTCTTGCCGGCGGGATTTTTTCTTGTCCGGGACCCGCTCTTCGATCAGGCTGTTCCAGGCGGCACATTCCCTGCATTGGCCCTGCCATTTGGTATGTTCGGCGCCACATTGGGAACAGTAATACGCGGTCTTGATCCTGCGGACATCAACCATCAGCGCACCTGGATTGGTCCGGCGGCGCTGCCGGTTATGAATTGATGCACGACCGGGTCGGTGGCGTGGCGGACATCATCCGGGGTACCGTCGAACGCGATCTTCCCCTGGTACAGCATGACGATCCGGTCGGCGATCTTGAACGCAGAGCTCATGTCATGGGTAACGGCAACGGAAGTAACGTTGAGTTTGTGGTTCAATTCAAGAATCAGGTCATTGATAACATCGGCCGTGATCGGGTCGAGGCCGGTGGTCGGCTCGTCGTACAGCAGCACTTCCGGGCCGGCGGCTATAGCCCGCGCCAGCCCGACCCGTTTTCGCATACCGCCGGACAACTCAGCCGGGTATTTCTCAGCAGCGTCGGACAGCCCCACCATTTCGAGTTTGGACATCACGATCTCGTCGATCTCTTCCGAACGATAGGTGCGCGATTCAACCAACCCAAGCCCCACGTTCTCCGCCACGGTCATGGAATCGAACAGCGCCGCCGATTGAAACAGAAGCCCGAAACGCCGACGCATGGCCGTGAGCTCATCGCTTTTTAGTTCGCCGATATTACGGCCATCAAAGAAGATGCTCCCTTCGTCCGGCTCCATCAGGCGCACCAGATGTTTCAACAGAACCGACTTGCCGGTACCCGACTGGCCGATTACCACGATCGATTCCCCCTTGCGTATCTCCAGCGTGACACCGTCAAGCACCGCCTGCTTTCGGAATGATTTTCTCAGATTCTCGATATACAGATAATGGTTGTCTGGCATATCAGATCCGGAATAACAAGATGGCAAAAATGAAATTGAAAATCAGGATCAGGACCGATGATATGACCACCGCTGTCGTAGTGGCGCGTCCGACACCCTGAGCTCCTCCCTCGGTGTGAAATCCCTCGTAGCAACCGGTGATACCGATTAACAGGCCAAACACGGCTGCTTTGGTGAGACCGTTGACGAAATCGGTAAGTTTGAAGGACGCGCGAAAGCCGTTGAGGAACGTTTCGAATGAAACATCGACCCCAATTACCGCAACGACCAGGCCGCCGAGGATGGCGATGAAATTGGCAAACACCACCAACAGCGGCACCATAAAGATGCACGCGAGCACCCGCGGCATGATCAGATAGCGCGTAGGACTGATTCCCATTACTTCAAGGGCATCGATCTGCTCGGTGACACGCATGGTGCCGAGTTCGGCAGAGATGCCGGCCCCCACTCGCCCGGCGAACACCAGCGCCGACAACACCGGCGCAAGTTCGATCACAACGGCTTTGCCAACCGCCTGGCCGAGATAGCGAAGCGGCGCGCCTATGAATTTGAACTGATACGCCGCCTGCCAGGCGGAGACAGCGCCTACGAATACCGAGATGACTATGATCAGCGGCAGGGACTTGACGCCGATGGAGTACAGTTGCTCAAAGATGAGCCCTATGGAACGCGGAACGTCCTTGAGGGAAACGATGAATTTCCCCAGCATGATACAGCCGCCGCCAAGTCGATTGACGAAATTGATGCCACGGCGGCCAAGCGTTACCACACCATAGTCGACGTAATCCATCCCTGTCCCTAAAACGGTACATCCGGTCCGACCGGCTCCACTCCGGGCGGCAGGTCGCGGCGGAATTCCGGATTTTCAAATCGAGCCAGTTCTTTGCGGAAAGTCAGATTCACACTGCCGGTGGGGCCGTTACGCTGTTTGGCTACAATGATCTCCGCACGTCCGAGCTTGTCCTGGTTCTTCGGGTCGCGCTTGTCGTCTTCGGAAAGATACGCTTCCGGTCGATAGACAAACAGCACCAAGTCGGCATCCTGTTCGATAGCGCCGGACTCCCGTAGGTCGGCCAGTTGCGGCCGTTTCTCGCCACCGCGTTGTTCTACGGCTCGCGATAACTGCGACACACCCAGCACCGGCACGGCCAGTTCCTTGGCCAGGACCTTGAGATTGCGCGAGATTACAGAGATTTCCTGCTGTCGGTTCTCCGCCCGTCCGGACGCGTGCATCATCTGAAGATAGTCGACAATTATCAGCGCCAGATCGTTGTGCTGCTGCTTGAGTCGGCGTGACTTGGCACGCATTTCAAGCGAGGTGAGGGTGGCGGAATCGTCGATGTAGATATTCGCCGGTGCCAGCAGATTGGCGGCGCGAGTGAGATGCATCCACTGTTCGTGGCTGAGCTTTCGGGAGCGCAGCGTGTGCTGGCTGATACCCGAGCGGCCGCACAGCATGCGAAGTGCAAGCTGTTCCTTGGACATTTCTACCGAAAAGATCGCGACCGGTTTCTTGAGATTGATCGACACATGCTCGGCGATATTGACAGCCAGCGCCGATTTCCCCATCGACGGACGCCCGGCCACCACTACAAAGTCACCATTATGCAGCCCCTGCGTCATGGCGTCCAACTCGCCAAACCCGGTTTTGATCCCCTCGAACTCAGCTTCCCCTGACTGAAAACTCTCAATCTGCGAGACCGAATCATTGATAAGCTGTTTGAGCGGCACGAACGCCTGACGGAGTCGACTCTCGGAAATATTAAAAATGCTCGCTTCGGCCTCGTCGAGCAGCGTATCCACCGGCTGTTCAAGGTTATAACAACTTCGGGCAATCTCAGTGGTAGTCGAGATAAGGCGGCGAAGCAACGACTTCTCGAGAACGATATTCGCGTACGATGCGATGTGTGCTGTAGATGCCACTCCCTCGACCAGGTCGACCAGATACACTCGCCCGCCCGCCTTCTCAAGCTCACCATCTCTGAGCAGAGCGTTGGCTATCGTGGTGATATCGCACGGCTCGGAGCGAGCGTACAATTCCAGGGCAGAGTGATAAATAGCCTGATGTTTCGGAAAATAGAAATGCGTCTCATTGTCAAGGATCTCGACGGCGCGGTTGAGCGCGTCGGGGTCTTTAAGGATCGCCCCAAGCACCGCCTGCTCGGCATCAAGCGATTGCGGCGGCTGCAAGCGGTCAAGCTCTCTGTCTGTTCGTGTCTGGAAGGCCATAACAACAATTATACGTCAACGAAGCCGGCGCCACAAGCGGACAGCCACAGTATGTAACGGAGTCAGTTTTGCTATTTCAATGTGCCCCTACGGATCAACCGATCAGATCGGGCGCGGTTCACGTCAAAGTGTCGAAGCGCGCCTTGAGCAGTTGCATATCGGCCCAGGTGTCTTTCTTGTACTCAGGGAAGCGCAGAAGCGCCGCCGGATGGTAAGTCACCCACAGCGGTATTCCCTCAAACTCATGCCACTTGTTCCGGAGCTTACCCAGCGGCGTTGTGGTGCTCAGCAAATACTGGGCGGCGATGCGACCAAGCGCGCACAGCAATTTTGGCTTGATAATGCGGATCTGCTCGCGTAGATACGGCGTGCACTTGGCGGCTTCGTCGGGCTGCGGGTCGCGGTTCCCCGGCGGACGGCATTTGAGTATATTCGCAATATAGACTTCCTGGCGGCTGAGCTGCATGGCGGCAAGGATACGGTCGAGCAACTGACCGGCGCGCCCTACGAACGGTTCCCCTTTCATATCTTCATCGGCGCCGGGCGCTTCTCCGATGAACATCAATCTCGCGTTTGGATTACCAACTCCGTACACGAATTTGTTGCGCGTCTGCCCCAGCGGACAGAGTTGGCAATTGCATATAGCTCGGTAGTGCTCATCCACCGATTTGAACTGCGAATAGGCCATAAACTCCAATCCTGATTGGAACGCTGAGGCCGCAGGAACCACCAGGGCCGGCGGCTCCACAGACGGCATAACCGTCTCTGACGGCGCGATCACACCGACCGGTTCGGCGGACGGAATTGTGCCGCGTTTACCCAGTACAACTTCATGGTACCCCAAATCCATCTGTGCGGCAAGAGCCCGTCGAAGAAGCTCTCTGGGATCAAGCGGGGGCCGGCTCATGGTCGTTTTCCCGAAGCGATAGCGTTCGAGAACATCAGGTCAACTATCCGGTCGATCAACCTGGACGCAACGTCGCGTTTGGACATGAGCGGCCATGGTTCCGGCTTTTGACCCGCTTGTATCAGTGTGACGCGGTTGGTGTCATATTCGAACCCTGCCCCTGCTTCGGTAGGGTTGTTAACAACAATAAGGTCCAGGTTCTTTCGTTCCAGCTTGGCTTGGGCGTTGGCGATATCGTTGTCGGTTTCGAGAGCAAAACCGACCACCACCTGGCCGGCGCGCTTGTCCGACGCGACATCCTGGAGAATATCGTCGACAGGACAAAGCGACAGCGTCACGTTCTTATCGGTCCGTTTGATCTTTTGTGACGCAACATCGCTGACCGTGAAATCAGCCGGCGCCGCGGCCATAATCAGGCAGTCGCACGATGCAAATTGCTGTTTCACTGCCTCGTGGAGTTGACGGGTGGTTTCGATTGCCACAAAGCGAACACCGTGCGGCGCTGCCAATGGTGTCGGACCGGAGATCAAGGTGACATCGGCGCCGAGTGCAACCGCAGCTTCGGCCAATGCATAACCCATTTTCCCCGAAGAACGATTTGAGAGATAACGAACCGGGTCGATCGGCTCACGACACGGACCGGCGGTAACCAGGATGCGCTTTCCGGTCAGCGCTTTTTTTTTTGAGCCTCCCTCGAAGAATTCAAGTACGGCCCGATAGAGCTCATCCGGCTCAACCATCCGTCCGACGCCAAACTGCTTTTCCGCCATTTCCCCTTCAGCCGGTCCGATGAACAGGTAGCCAAGCTGTTTGAGATACTCGTAGTTTCGTACCGTTACGGGGTTTGACCACATATGTGGATTCATGGCCGGCGCAATCAGGACCGGGCTCTTGGTCGCACACACGGTAGTGGTCAGCAGATCATCGGAGATGCCGTTGGCAATCTTACCAAGAAAGTTGGCGGTAGCTGGGGCGATCACAAACAGATCTCCCCAATCTGCCAAGTTGATATGGCGTGTGGAGACGAACTCGTGCTCTGGGAATAAGTCAATGCACACGGGATTTCGGGAGACGGTCTCCATGGTCAGCGGCGTGATGAATTTGGTGGCGGCCTGCGTCATGATGACCTGCACTTCGGCACCGGCTTTGACCATCGCTCGAACGAAATACGGCACCTTGTAGCAGGCGATGCCGCCGGTCAGACCGACCACAACTCTTTTGCCCGTGACGGACATGTCAGTTGATTCTCAGTGTCGGATCAATATGGGGATCGAACAGCGAAACCTCGCCGACATCCCCGAAATCTCGAAACAGCACGACCGACGTGATCATCTTGATCTGGTCCAGTGTCACCAGACGCGGGCCGAACATGGTGGCGCGTTCCAGAATCGACTCCAGTTGCTCGTCGTCGATCACGCACAGGTTGAGCAGATGAACCAAGAAGCCATACGCATCAGTCGTCAACTGGCTCCGCTCGTAGGCGGTGAGGACCCGATTCGAGGAGTGCTCGGATGGGAAATTCGAATAGAAGGTCTCGTGCGAGTTCTCGTACCGCTCCATCACCCAGGTGTAGGCCGAGGAGATCTCGTTATCGGAATACCCCATGCCCCGGAGGTCCGGCGATAGGTCATCGACACTCGGGAGCATCCCCTGATTCTCACGCATGTGGTCCATGAGATACACCACTATTTCAAGTATTCTGTTACCCATGCGGTTTTCCGATGCTGTCCTTTTGATGAAGATACCATCGATGCGCCGAAGGGTCAAGATTCAACTGGAAAGGGCGCGAAGATTCTATTTGAACTCGGGCCAGTCCGGCAGTTCAAGCTTAGGGATAGCTAAGTTGTTGTAGGCGGTGAAAATAACCTCCACGTCAATGGTCTCCGCCAGCTTCAGGAAGAGCGCTTTGGGACGGGGGATCTTGTATTCATCCAGGTTGAGCGAGAATCGCGTCCGCACCATGATGGCATCGGCGCCAGAGTCACCAGGTTTGCGACGGAGTTCGAGCTTGGCTTCGATTTTGCGTTTGTGGCCATGGATATAGAAGAAGCCATTGGCCGTCAGATTGTACGTAGAATCCACCGCCAGCGTGCTTGGAAGTCCACTGACGGAATCGAGTTCGAAATACGCGTGCGGGTATTTATCGGTGTGCAGGTGCCGCTCCCGCATGTGCCCGTCGCGCATATCGATGCCGGTCTTGAGAGTGCGAAGATCAACCCGCAACTGCCCCGTCACCGGGGCAGTTGGGTTTTGGGGGTCAAATGAGAAGCCGCCATCGATGTTGTTCGTTTTCCCCTCGATAAACTCGAGCTTGGCAGTAGAGCGGAAGTAGACGGTGTCCCTTGCCGGGTCGGTAACGACGCCGTACTCGGCCGCGCATGCTACCGAGCCTGCAAAGCCAACGAACAGTAACAGAGATAAGAGACGGCTCATAATCATGTCGACCCTGATCAGTTGTTCGGAGCTCCCTGAGCGATCCAGTCTCGTATCTTGGCCTGTTGGGTCAGATCAAGGTACGGCGGACCATTGGCCGGCATCCGGCTACCAAATGGAGGAGTGTCAGTTGTCTTGAGATAGAGATTGCTCTGAGCCGCCTGAAAGAAGATCACGATCCGGCCGTTATTACCTACTGCCCACCGAACCGTATCGGAAGCCACAATGCCACTAGCATTCTGCATGGTGAATCCACCCGCTCGCGTGGCATTAACGTGACACCCGGTCAGTGCACAGTTCGCTTCGAGGATCGGCTTCACTTCATTGATGAAGCTCACACCGGTAGTCGCTCCGTCATTCAGATTGATCGTGCCGACACCGAGTCCGTCCTGTATGGTCGCGCCCGAGGCATTACTCAGATTGAGATTAAACGTGTCCGCCTGTTCAAGAATGTCATCATCGATGATAGCAACATTGATTGTGTCCTTGGTATCACCGGCGACAATGGTGTCCGTACCGGATACCGCCACGTAGTCGGCTCCGGCAATGGCTGTTACATTCTGGGTAGCGTAGCTGAAAATGACGTTTGATGTCGATGCCGCACTCAACGTGACCACGAATTTCATCGGTGAAATGTCTTCGTTCTGCGCCACATCGTTCACCGACAATGTAGGTCCGGTGTTCACGGGGGGTGCACTCGGGGAGTTCGAGGAGCAACCAAGCACGAGCGCAATGACAAGACTCAGTGCGGCGGCTCCGATGATTATTCTGCCTATCATTCCATCACCTCTTTGGAAAAAGTATGTCATCCAACTCCCAATATACGCAATATCTACAAAATAATCCCTGCTTTGTCAGTTATTCTGCGCTCCCTGGTCGATCCAGTCTTTGATGGACTGCTGTTGTTGTGTTGACAGATACGGCCCGTCCTTCGGCATTTGGTCAATGTCGACTGAACTGGAAGTGGTTCCGTAGTACAGACGGCTGCCTTGACCGTTGCCTGGAATCACGTTTGGTGCTCGTAATCCTGATGTCAGCACATCGCTGTAGCTAATTACGCGAAAATTGGATTGGGGTGACTGCAAACCGTGGCAGCTCAAACAGCGCGAGTCCAGCAACGGCTTGATATCGGTGGTAAAGCTCACCCCGACAAAGTCACTGGCGGCAATCGTGCAGGTACCTGTCCCCTTAACAATTGTCGCATTCACCGGAGTGCTAATCGTTAGCGTGAAGTTTTCGGCAGGTTCGACTATGGCATCTTCGGTGACCACAACGCGAATGGCCAGGTTGGTACTCCCAGGGTGGATCGTGTCAAATCCGGTGACAGGAATGAAATCGAGATTTTCATCGGCGGTTCCAGCGGCGGTCGCATACGTGAAGATGACCGATACGGTATCTGCGATGCCGCTTGATATGACAAAAACTGCGGTGTCCCCCTCGTTCACAGTCACATCGGACACCGAGAGCTCGGGGGAACTCGGTGGAGCTTTGGTAGGGATCGTATCTCCCATATCAACGCAGCCGCCGATGGTGATACCGAGCGCAACCACTGTCAGACTAATAGCCGAAATGTATCTGCAGGAAGTATTCATCACGAGTATTGAACTCTCCACGGAGATAGTCGGTGAACGACGGGCGTATTTGCACGAACGGCAACGGATACAGCTCAATCGAATAGCGAATATACTCATTGACGCCGCTCTTGAGGTGACGGTCGGCATCATAAAAATTGTACTCTGCCACTGCGTACAAGCCATAGACAACTCGCCCATACAGGGCCGCATAGGTGGCATACGAGCTGTTGTCCTCTCCGATCAGGTCGAACTCGCCGAGGGCGGTGAACCGATCATACGACAGGCCGGCGAACGCCGCCTTGGCATGCGGGACCCCTTGATACGAGCCATTCACCTTCTCACTCAAACGGTACATGAGGCCGGCGTAGTATCCAAATGTCTTAAAAGTGCCGGTCCGTGTCACTTGTGCGCCATATACCCCCTGGCCGAACCGGTCCATAACCTCGGCGACCAATTCGGTACCATACAACTCGGCGCCGATGGAAAGTCCATCCAGATAGTAGTTCGGCGGGTGACCGGTACGGGTGCGGATATATGAATTGTGATCGTCGGGATGGAGTCCGAAAGCCGGATAGAACCGTCCGGCTTTCAACGAGTATTTCTGGTCCTTCACCTGTAGCAGAGCGTAGTTCTCGGTGACGCCACGTTCAGTGAATCTGGCGTGATAGTAGAATCCCTTAAACGGCTCGACCGTAAGGTAGCCGTCAGTCTGCATCCAGAACAGACTTCCGTCCCTCAAAACCAGATGACGGGAGTCAAAACCGACGATCAACGCATCGCCGATACGCGGTTTCTTATAGTGCGCCGCGACCAGTTTTTTGGTCCAGGGAAGCGAGAGTTCGTTGAATGCGGTCGTGAAGTTGCCGTATTCCGAGCGCGCGCCTGAGCCGGTCGGATTGATGTGACAGTTTTTACAGCTTTCGGCATGTTCGACGGTCAATCGCGGGAATCCCCACGCTGACGTGATTCCGAAAACCAGCAGCGTCAAGACCGGCAACCAGAGACTGGCTCGCGCTCCGACACTGTAGTTCTGACCGATTCTGGACCCCATTCGATTCATGTTCAATCGCTTTCCCGATTATACACCAATTGCGGCCTCTTCAAAGACAGAGCTATTTGGTCCAGTTTTCGTACAGACGTCGGTGCTGCCGGCTATCAATGCCTGAAATGCCGGATACCGGTGAATACCATTGCCACCCCAGCCTTGTCCGCCGCCGCAATTACGTCGGGGTCCCCCTTGGAACCGCCGGGTTGTATGAAAGCCGTTACCCCGGCGTTGGCGGCCACTTCAAGACCATCCGGCATCGGAAAGAAGGCATCAGAGGCACAAACCGCGCCTTTAGCTCGTTCCCCGGCACGTTTGACCGCCAAAAAGCTGGAGTCCACGCGGGAAGTCTGGCCCATCCCGATGCCAACTGTCGCACCACTCTTGGCCAGAACAATGGCGTTGGATTTGGTTTGCTTGACGACCTTCCAGGCAAACAGCAAATCGCCGATCTCCTCTTTGGTCGGTTGGCGCCTGGTCACAACCTGGAGCGAGACCTTGGTCGTGATGGCGTCGTCGGCAGTCTGGGCGAGAAGTCCGCCCTGAAGGAAGCGATAGACGATCTGGTCCTTGCCTCGCCCCCGAGCGATTTCTTTGAGTGCCAGCAGACGGCGGGTCTTTTTCTTTCGCAGCAGATCAAGTGCCTCGGCTGTAAACGAGGGCGCCAGCATGCACTCGACAAAGGGGGTCTCGTGAAGAATCTGCGCGCAGGTCATGTCGACTTCCTGATTGAGACCGATGATCGAGCCGTATGCGGACAGCGGGTCGCTATCGTACGCTTTCTGGTATGCCTCGGCAATAGTCTCCCCCACCGCCGCGCCGCACGGGTTGGCATGTTTGACTACACATGCAAACGGCTCGGTGAAATCCAACACCATCTCGAGGCAGGCGTCAAGATCACCATAGTTGTTGAACGAGAGTTCCTTGCCGGAGAGAATCTCCGCACGCACCAGTGAGGGGGCGCGATAGGTGGGATCGGCATACAGGGCCGCTTTCTGGTGAGGGTTTTCGCCATAGCGGAGTTCATCACGTTTCGTGAACTGGAGACTCAGTTTGTCCGGAAAGCCAGTCCTGACACCGACGGATCGCTGTGAGAAATAGGCTGCGATTGCCGTTTCGTAGTCGGCAGAGATGGCAAAGGCACGGGCTGCGCAGCGCTCGCGGAACTCCGGACTCGTGTTCCCCTTGTGATGGTGCAGCTCGTCGAGCAGCAAGGCGTAGTCGCCTGGGTCAACGAGTACCGTCACACTTTCATAGTTCTTAGCAGCGGCACGGATCATCGAAGGACCGCCGATGTCGATGTTCTCAACGATTTCATCGTGCGTCGAACCGGGCCTGGCCAGGGTTTCCTTGAATGGGTAGAGGTTGACGATAACCAGATCAATCCCCTTGTACTCGCACTCCTGCATCTGATCGATATGTTCCTGCAGGTTGCGGCGATAGAGAATGCCGGCGTGAATTCTCGGATGTAGCGTTTTGACACGGCCATCAAGGATTTCCGGCGAACCGGTGTACGTCGAAACTGAGACCACGTGCACGCCGGCATCGCGCAGGGCGCGCATGGTGCCGCCGGTGGAAATAATCTCAATCCCTTGTTTTTCAAGCTCGCGGCAGAGTTCGACCAGCCCGGTCTTGTCCGAGACGGAAACGAGCGCCCGTTTTATCTTCGATGTGTGCGGCATGCTTATACTTTTCCTGTCAGGAGGCGCTGCGCCTCGCGGTAACGCGCCGACGATGCCTCAACCACTTCGTCAGGCAGGCGCGGCGCCGGCGGTTTCTTGTTCCATTTGATCGACTCGAGATAATCGCGAATCGGCTGCTTGTCGAACGACGGCTGCGAACCCCCCACGCGGTATCCGTTCACCGGCCAGAAGCGGCTGGAATCCGGCGAGAGAACCTCATCGATCAGGATGAACGCACCGTCGTTATAACCAAATTCAAATTTCGTGTCGGCGATGATGATCCCCCGGGTCAGTGCATAATCGGCTGCTTTGGTGTAAACCGCCAGCGATTTCTCGCGGCACAGTTTCGCCGTATCGTCGCCTACAAGTTTCACGAGAGTTTCATAACTTATGTTCTCATCGTGACCGGCATCGTTTTTGGACGACGGGGTGAAAATTGGCTGAGGCAGTTTCTCAGATTCACGCAGGCTGACCGGGAACGCGAATCCATGTACAGAGTGAGAGCCGTGCGTCCTCGCTTCATTGAGCTCTTTCCACATGGATCCGGAGATGTAGCCTCGCACAATACACTCCGCCTCGACCCGCTCGGCCTTGACCACTATCATCGACCGACCCTCAAGCTGGGCGCGGTATTTCCGCAGCGGTTCGGGGTATTTGTCGATATCCGCAGTTACGAGATGATTGGCGACGACATCGGAGAGAAAGTCGAACCAGAAGAGTGACATTTGGGTAAGCACTCTCCCTTTGCCGGGGATACCGTTCGGCATGACGACATCGAATGCCGAGATCCGGTCGCTGGCAACAAACAGGAGCGTGTCGCCGAGGTCGTATATATCGCGCACCTTGCCGCGGCGCAGGAGCGGGTATTCCTTGATATCGGTAGTGAGAACGAGCGAGTTCATGCGAGTTTGTACTCTCCTCTGATCAGTTTGTCCAACGCGCGGGTGTACAGTTGGTGCTCAACTGCCTGCACGCGGGCAGCAAGCATATCCGGCGTGTCACCGGACATGATCGGCACCCGCACTTGTTCGAGGATACGACCGTGGTCGTACACTTCGTCCGCCAGATGCACGGTGGCGCCGCTCTCTGTGTCACCCGAGGCCAGCACTGCTTCGTGCACAAAATGACCATACATTCCTTTGCCTCCATACTTCGGAAGCAACGCTGGATGGATATTGGTAACGCGCTTTGGAAATGCGCGCAAGACGGCGGTCGGCATCATCTTAAGATACCCTGCCATAGCGATGAATTCAACCGACTGGTCGCGAAGTTTTGAAAGAAGAGTCGACGCAGCCTTATCGGGCGAATCGTACTGCCTCTCCTTGAACACAAATGTGGGTATACCGGCGTTGAGCGCTCGCACCAGACCGTATGCCTTGTCGTTGCTGGAAACCACCAGCACGATGTCGCCGTGAAGCGAGCCATCGCGGCTCGCATCGATCAACGATTGAAGCCCCGTGCCACTTCCGGAAATGAACACGGCTATGCGAGCCCGTTTCTGGTCATTCACGAATCAGACTCCCAGCCGTTCTTTGAGCAATCGATTCACCAGTTCCGGATTAGCCTGACCATTGGTAGCTTTCATTACCTGCCCTACGAAGAAGCCAAATACGTTGGTCTTGCCTGACTTGAGTTTCGCGACATTATCCGGGTTGTCTGCAATAACTCGCTCGACAATCGGAATGAGCGCCTTGTCATCCGAAATCTGCACGAGTCCTCTTTCGGCGATGATTGATGCCGGTGTCTTTCCTGATACCAGCATTTCTTCCCAGACTGTCTTGGCTATCTTGCCGGAGATCTCCTTAGCGCCGATCTTGTTCAACAGTTCGGCCAGCATGGCGGGGCGCACGCGGAACGATGCAATATCTTCGCCGGTCTCGTTAATAATGCCAAGCAGTTCGGTCTGTATCCAGTTCGATGCGGCGAATTTGTCAGCGCAGGCTGCGGCGGTCTGCTCGAAATAATCGGCAAGCACACGATTGTCGGTCAGGACGGCGGCATCGTACTCGCGGATTCCGTACTGCGACACGAAACGAGCGGCCCGCGTATCCGGGAACTCCGGCAGCGAGTGTCGGACCTCAGCGATCCATTCATCGGAAATCAAAAGATTAACCAGATCGGGCTCCGGGAAATAGCGGTAGTCGTGCGACTCTTCTTTGCTGCGCATCGGCTCTGCAGTCTGCTGCTTCTCGTTCCACAAAAGAGTTTCCTGTTCGACTACGCCACCGTTTTTGAGTAATCCAGTCTGCCGATCAATTTCGAACCTAAGCGAACGCTCTACCGCCTTGAAGCTATTGAGGTTCTTGATCTCCGTACGTGTCCCGAAAGCTGCCTCACCAACCGGGCGAACGGAGACGTTGGCATCGCACCGTAAGTGCCCTTTCTCCATATCGCCCGAACAGACTTCGGTGTACTGAAGGAGTTGCTTCAACTTAACGAGATAACTATATGCCTCTTCAGGGGTCCGGAGGTCTGCCTCAGTGACTATTTCGACCAGGGGTGTGCCACATCGGTTCAGGTCCACCCGGCTATAGTCCTCGCCTTTCTCGGGATGAAGCGACTTGCCGGCATCTTCTTCAAGATGAATGCGAATCAGGCGGCAAACCTTCGAGTCCTCCTTGCCGACGCGATAGTGAATTTGACCCCCGACACCAACTGGCCTATCGTACTGCGAAATCTGATACCCTTTGGGGAGGTCTGGATAGAAGTAGTTTTTTCGTGCGAACACCGAGCGATTGCGGACAGTCCCTCCCGTTGCGAGAATCGCCCGCATGGCGTACTCAACCGCCTTCTTGTTGAGGACCGGTAACGCACCTGGAAGACCCAGGCAGACCGGGCAGGTCAGCGAGTTTGGTGGTTCACCGAACCCGACTTTGCAGCCGCAGAATATTTTCGATTCGGTCTGAAGTTGCGCGTGGACCTCAAGACCGATCACAGCTTCGTAGCTCGTGTTAGTGCCCAACCGGTTCCATTCCTCCTGAGCGAGAGAATATAGGGAGCGGCGGCGCTGAGGGCAATCGGGAATGCTCGCGCAAATGAGACGCGCTTCGCCTCCGCTCAGCGCGACGACAAGCCGCTTAGGAACGCAGCCAAATCCCGATTGAACCGCTCCGACGCTTCGAGATTCAACATATGGCCGACACCCTCGTATTCGTGCAACACGCTCCCCTTGATCCGTTCGTGAAGTAGGCGGGCAAGCGGGACGAACACTTTGTCCTCAAGACCAGAGAATATACAGGTTGGGACAGTGATCTTGTGCGCGTCATCAACATCCGGTGGTGATGGCGGATACTTGCCGCGCATCGGATCACTCCAGATGGCGCCGGTATGGTCGTTGATCATCGTGACCATCAGTTCCTTCACGTCCGACAACTCGTGGCCGTACCAACTTTCGATGACGCGCAGCCATTCGCGCTTCACCACTTCGATTCCCTTTTCTTTGGCGATCGTGTCAAGACGCGAGAATTTCTTGCCGATATCGTACCCAGCCGCTCCAGTTGAAACGAGCGTAAGAGATTTGAGGCGGTCCTGATGTTCGAATGCAACGCCCATACCGAGAGAGCCACCCATAGAAAGGCCAATCAAGTGGACGTGGTCAATTCTGAGATAATCGAGGAATTTGAGAATCTCCTTCACCCGTTCCGGGCGGCTGTAACCAGTGGCGGGTGCATCGGAAAGCCCATGCCCGCGCGAATCCAACAGAATCACCCGATACGCGTCAGAAAAAAAAGCCACTTGTGGCTGCCACATGCGGTGGTCGAGGGTGAAGCCGTGGAGAAACAGCAACGGCTCGCCGTGGCCGTGTTCTTCGTAGTGGAGGCAGATATTGTCGAGTTGGGCGTAGGGCATGGATAGCTGCTTCAAATGCGTCAGGTCACACGCTCGGAAGCCTCGCGCAGGACCTGACGCAACGACTGTAGTCTCTCACCAAATTGGAGTGCCGGGTTTCTTCGTCGCGCTATGCGCGCGACTTCGGAACCCGACCTACCGTGCAATCAACTTCTCTAACATCCGCGCGATTTGGAACAGCGACAGTTCATCCATGTATTTCGCCATGAACTGAACTCCCACAGGGCGACCATCCGGGACTTCACCAAATGGAATCGAAATGGCCGGGATGCCTGCGAGGTTTGCGGAAACCGTGTAGACATCGGAGAGATACATAGCAAGAGGATCGTTGATCTTCTCCCCCAGCTTGAATGCCGGTGTCGGCGCAGTTGGGCTGATGATCAGATCAACCGTTTGAAATGCCCGCTCGAAATCGCGGCGCAACAGCTCGCGCACTTTGGAGGCCTTGATATAGTACTCATCGTAGTAGCCCGATGACAAAGCATAGGTACCGAGCATGATCCGGCGCTTGACTTCGGCTCCGAAGCCCGCTGCACGGGTGGTGCTGTACATCTCTGCAAGCTCCTTCTTGTCCGCTTCGCGGAGACCGTACTTGACACCATCGAATCGGGCCAGGTTGGCGGACGCCTCGGCGCAGGCGACTACATAGTAGATGGCAATTCCCTTGTCGGTCATAGGGAGCGAAATATCGATCACGCGATGACCTTCGTTCTTGAGCGCATTGATCGCACTCTGCACGACAGCATTAACCTCCGGGTCGAGCCCCTCGGTGAAATACTCACGCGGAACGCCGATCGTGAATTTCTTGTCGGTGTCGAGAAGTGATGGATAGTCTGGGTGATCGAATGCGACCGAGGTCGAGTCATGCGGGTCGCGACCGGCGATGACGCCGTACGCGAGTGCCAGGTCTTCCACGTTGCGTGCAAACGGTCCGATCTGATCCGTGGAAGAAGCAAAGGCCACCAGGCCATATCGTGACACGGCACCATACGATGGCTTCAGACCATAGACCCCGCAAAAAGAGGCGGGCTGTCGTACCGAGCCGCCGGTCTCTGAACCGAGCGCAACCGGCACGATACCCGCCGCCACCGCAGCCGCCGAGCCGCCGGATGAGCCACCGGGTGCGAGATCGTGGCGAACAGGATTTTTGACCGGGCCGAAGTATGAGTTTTCGGTAGACGAACCCATCGCGAACTCATCGAGATTGGTCTTGCCTATAATGACCGCTCCAGCCTCGATCAGTCGTCTGACGACCGTGGCATCATACGGCGGAATATAGCCGTCGAGGATATGCGAGCCACAGGTGCAGGGGTAATCGGTGTAGCTGATGTTGTCCTTAATGGCAATCGGCACGCCGGCAAGAGGACCAACCTGCTCGCCAGCTTTCACCTTCTGATCGATAGCAGCCGCCTGAGCAAGTGCTTTCTTTTCGCAGAGCGTGATGAAGGCGTTGAGTTGTTTGCCCGTAGTCTGGGCGTACTGGATAGCTTCACGGGCGAGATCGGTTGCCGACTTTCCCATCGAGGTCGTTAGACTGACAATCTCAGCGGCCGAGACTCTGGTGGAATTAAGCATGACGAGAATATAGAAGTTGACACCCCAATATCAAGTGCGCTGAAACTATTCATCAAGAAGGCGGAACCAGAAGCGGTTCCGCCCTACAATTGAGGAATTGAAGCTGCGGCACACCTACAGCATCGGCAAATACTTGGCCAGTTCGTGGCCGCTGACGTGGATGCGGTAGTCGTCCCACTCGATCCGCTTGTTGGCGATCAGCTTCGTGAACACGTGCTCGCCCAGCGTTTCGCGAACGATTGCGGATTTCTCGGCCAGGTCAATCGCCTCGGCCAATGAACCGGGCAGAGTTCCGATCTTGACTTTCGCCTTCTGCTCCGGAGTCATCTCAAAGATGTTCTCCTCCACCGGCTTGGGGAGTTCGTACGTGCTTTCGATTCCCTTCAACCCGGCTGCAAGGATGCAGGCGAACGCCAGATATGGATTGGCCGACGGGTCCGGCGAACGGAGTTCGATACGAGTCGCCTTTTCTTTGCCAAGTCGATACTGCGGTACTCGAACTAAGCTGGAGCGGTTGCGTCGGCCCCAACTGATATAGACCGGAGCCTCATAACCCGGCACCAGGCGCTTGTAGGAGTTCACCCACTGATTGAGTATCAGCGTAATTTCGCGGACGTGTGTGAGAATCCCAGCGGTGAAATTGCGCGCGGTCTTGGAAAGATTGTATTCCGACTTGGGGTCGAAAAACAGGTTCTTGTCCCCTTTGAACAGCGACATGTGGCAGTGCATGCCGGAGCCGTTCTCGCCAAAGATCGGTTTGGGCATGAAGGTAGCATACGTGTCGTTTTCCAGCGCGACTTCTTTCACGATGAACTTGTACACCTGCGCAAAGTCCGCCATCACCAGCGCTTCCTGATATTTGAGGTCGATTTCGTGCTGGCTGGGGGCAACCTCGTGGTGCGAGCATTCGACCGGTATATCCATCAGTTCGAGCGCGTTGACGGTCTTCTTACGAAGCTGCGTGCCGACATCGACCGACTCGTAGTCAAAATAACCGGCATTATCCAGAAGACCGGTTTCTTTGTCGTTTTCGAAATAGAAGTATTCAAGCTCCGGGCCCACATAGAAAGTCCAGCCCTTGTCTTTGAGCTTGGAAAGCTGGCGTTTGAGCACCCACCGCGGGTCACCATCGTACGGGGTGCCATCGGGATTCTGGATGTCGCAGAACATCATGGCCACTTTTTCACCAGCGATTTCCCATGGAATTATGCGAAACGTAAGTGGGTCGGGAATCGCCATCAGGTCTGATTCGTCGATACGGGCGAATCCCTCAACGGAGGAACCGTCGAACCCCTGCCCCTCGGCGAGGACCTGCTCAAACTCCGAGCGGGTGATGGACATCCCTTTAATCTTGCCCAGGATATCGGTGAAGCAGAGGCGGATATAGCGGACACCGGCCTCATCGACTAATCTTAAAACGTCTTCTTTGGTTTTGGTCATGGCTCTATGCTCCTGTCTGAGTTATGTATCGAACCGGAAAGGCCGAAATTTATGGTGGGGCGTTTCCGGCGCAATTAAAATCTGTCCCAAATTGGTCCACGGGCTGTGCCCGTTTTACCTCGTCGCGTGAATCGCCAGACTGTGACAGATTTGACCGTTTACGCCGGTCCCGGTCGGTCCTCGTCTGAACCTTTAATTGGGAACTGTAAGACTATTCTAATGAAAGGGTTATCTTTTTGCTCGCCGGGGCGAGCTGTCGGGTCTGGATGCCGGCCATCTGGAAAATTCTCTGGGCAGCAATAAACTTATCGTCGTGGGCGTATTTGTCCGAAAGGAAGACCACCTCTTTGATCCCGACCTGGACGATCAGCTTGGCGCACTCGTTACAGGGGTAAAGCGAGACATACATAGTGGCGCCATCGAGGTCCGGCTTGTTGGAGGCGTTGGTGATGGCGTTCATCTCGGCGTGGCAGACGTACGGGTATTTGGTGTCGAGGAACGCCCCTTCCCTGGCCCAGGGGAGTTCGTCATCGGAGCAGCCGACCGGAAAGCCGTTGTAGCCTATGCCGATAATCCGCTTGTTGCGATTGACAATGCAGGCGCCGACCTGCGTGCCGGGGTCTTTGGACCGGTGGGCGGAGAGCTGGGCGACGGCCATAAAATAGTCATCCCAACTGATATAGTCGGTCCGTTTTGCTGACATTGGCGGAAGGTAAACGATTTTGAACCGAAGGTCAAGCTGACCGTGCGCGCCGGATCGGAAATTTGCTGCAGTCAGTCTGTGCGAGCTTGCCGGCGGTTCGCTTTCAACGCGCTGAACCGGACCAGCGAGCGGCTCTTTTCGTCCCACAGACGGTATTGCAGTGATTTGAAGCTGGACCAAAAACCAATGGTGGGTGTCCGCTTGAACACCGGCATCGCCCGGTGGCATCTGGGCAAGCGATAATTGGGAATGCGGGAGTTCAGGTGATGCACGTGGTGAAAACCGATATTGCCCGTGAACCAGTTGAGCACGGCAGGAAGACAATAGTATGAACCGCCCTCTATTGATGCCTGCACATGATTCCACTCATGGCTGCGTACCCAGTAGACACCTTCGAATTGATGTTGGACATAGAACAACCAGATTCCGGACATAAGCGCGAAAAACAGCATCGGCAACTGGATCACCAGATAGGGCTTAAGATCAATCCCCCAGATGGCCAGAGCCGTAACTGCTGCGACCGCGAGATTCGTACCGTACACGCTCATCCGTTCTGCGCGGTTGGCTTTCCGCCGGACAAAGCGGTGCGTGATGAGGGCTATGAACAGCGGTCCCAATCCGAACATGACGAGCGGGTTCCGATACAATCGATACTGCAAGCGCTGGAACCGCGACGCGCGCTCGTATTCTTCGATCGTCATCATCCAGACATCGCCGAACCCGCGCTTGTCGAGATTGGCCGAGGTAGCATGGTGTTTGGCGTGCGAGTTCCGCCAATACAGATACGGGGTATAGGTTAGAATGCCGCAGATCACGCCGACGATATGATTTGCCTTCGGCGAGGCGAAAAATGAGCCGTGTCCGCAATCATGGAAAATGATAAACACGCGTACCAAAAAGCCGGCCGCGAGCAGAATGATTGGAATGGTCAGCCAATACGAATACTCGAGACTGATGACCGCCAGCCACCAGAGTCCGAGATATGGGATTATCGAGTTGGCGAACTGCCAGAGCCCTTTCCAGGTGTTGGGGTGCTGATATCGCGTCAGTTGGGCGGTAATAGCGGTGGCGGTGGTATGATCGATTGCCGGCAATTCAAGCGTCTTGGTCATCCATTATGTCCGGAGCATTAAGGTTCTTGTCAAGGCGCGCGTCAGCCGGCCCGGCTCACTCCGCTATTGCTCTTTGCGGTGCGCTTCTTTAACCCTGAGCAGATGCCCGTGGATGGTCGCATCGTTGAGCTTCAAAATGGCGGCGTGACCATCCTGGTCAACCGTCATGTCGACAAAGGCGAATCCGCGCGAGGTACCGTCAGCGGTGTGACGCGCCACGTTGACATGGGTCACTTCGCCGAACGGCAAAAATGCCTGCCGCAGGTCCTCTTCGGCAGTATGCATGGCCAGATTTCCCACGAATATCTTCATGGGGACTCCTTTCAGTGGGGGCGACCGCCAAACCGTGGTTTCGAGCCTCGTTTGCCGCCCCGTTTACCGGTGTTGCGCCTGCGGGAGTCATGTCCCCCGCGTCCGCGCGAAAACGAATTAAAGTCGCGTCGCGGTCGCTCGGGCATTGGCCGTGCCTCGTTGACCGCCATTGCGCGCGACATAAAGTCCTTCCCGTTCAGTTCATTGATCGCCGCCTGGGCTTCGGACTTCGATGACATCTCTACAAAGCCAAACCCGCGTGGTTCGGAACTAAATCGGTCTTTCACGATCGCAGCCGACATAACCGTTCCGAACGGCTCGAAAACTTTCCGCAGATCTTCGTCGGTCACGTCAAAGGCCAGATTGCCAACAAAAAGCTTCATTCATTTCTCCATATGGGGCCAAACGAAAACAGATACACTGGACGAGGATCCGGAGTGAACTCCGGATTCCCGTCCACGAACTTAAGCGCTGAGCCCGGTTGTTATTACCAGGAGCGGTTGTAACCGCCGCCGCCGCCGGAGCGACGACCGCCGCCGCCATCTGTCTTCGGACGGGCTTCATTGACAGTCAACGTGCGACCACCAAGCTCGGTGCCGTTCAGCCCATTGAGCGCGGCCTGGCCGTGCTCTTTGGACGCGAACTCGACAAAGCCGAACCCTTTGGGCTCGTTTGTCATCCGGTCGATGATGATGTTGACCTTGGTAACCTCTCCGTACTTCTCGAACGCCTGCCGAAGCTCTGCTTCGGTGGTCTGGCGCGACAGGTTGCCGACATAGATATTCATGTACTCTCCTCGAGTATGTTGCCCCTGGCGCTATCGGTGGGTATTTCCGCCGCTGACACCAAGGCAATGGTTCATGCGCACAATTGCGCCGTCGTCGCCAGATTAAGATTTGTCAAGGATTGATCGTTGGATACAAAGCTTGAGAAAAAGATAATAAGGGACATCAACAGTTTTCTTCGCGTTTCAACGCTGACTAATATAGTCAATGTTGAGCCAAACGCCTACTACTAAAACGTCTTGGCTCAAAAATAGTTCCTGGTCATTTCTTTCCCCTTTTGGGTCTGTCGGTGAGGTTTTATTCCCATCTGACGGCGGTATCGGCGTGGGGGGGGGGGGGGGGGGGGGGGGGGCGGGCCGCAGCCCCCCCCACCACCCGGCAAAACAACCAACGGACAACCCCCG